>JASHQK010000361.1 GCA_030039195.1 Candidatus Sulfotelmatobacter sp. | reverse complement strand
AGGCCGGTCAGTAGGTTACGCCGCCCTTCGATTTTCCGTAACGGCAAATAAGCTGCTGTCACGAATCTTCAGCCGATGGTTGCCCGTAATCAGATCAATGAAGTCGTGGAGCCCGCCGCCTGCAGTTAGGAAATTGATCGCGTGTGTCAGTTTGCCGTTGTTGCCAAGAGCGAAAACCCTTCCCTGACCAAATTCATTCTTAACAGCCCTCTTACTCGCTAATACGGATCCCAGTTGATGGATAAAATTAGCTGCTGAGACACGCAGCCCTTCTAGTGCTTGGTCTGCGGTCTGGGTGGAATCAGGGCTTGGTTGTAACGTGTCCCTGAGGGCCGTCGCAAACTGCGAGAAATCCGCCGCGAATTCCTGTCGCAGTTGGAACACGTCGGATATAGAAAGCAGGGCGAAGTCTGGAATGCTAAGTTCTACCGGCCCGCATTTCCGGTTGTCTGGCTGGATCTCGGATTGAATCCAAAAATCGTTCAATACCGGACTCGAGAAAGATGCAGAATTCAAATGGATTGCCCCCAATCTTTCGGTTACTAGGCGCTCGCTACACAATCCGTAAAGAGCTTCCAGTTGAATATCTAGGGTCGTGTAGTCTCTTGGACCTGTCGAATATGGTGTTGGCAATTCCGGCAAAGTTAATTCGGGGTCGGACCACCGATGCAGACTTTCGCCGAGGACCGGCAGGAAAGTCACGACGCTGTCCTCAAACACCCGAGGAATGCGAACCGCTAGGTCAGCGACTTTCCTGTGCACTCCTGCGGCTGAATTCCAGCCATTCGTTCCAATGCTCCCATAGTTGAATTCGCAGTATCGGGTTTGCCCACCACAAGAAACCCAGAGAGGTGCCGGCACGACAATGGTGAGGCTGGCAAGACACAGGGAGAGCTTCAACACGCTTTCTAAGTCCGTCTCCTCCGTGCATGAAACCACGATCTTCGTACCGTCATAATCTCGAACACTTTCGAGAATCTGCCTTGCTTCATGCGCAGGCAAATCGAAAAGAGCGTCGACTACCGTGGTCTTCGACCTCCGACGCTTGCTCCCTGCTCTCTCGAACCAATTTTTGGTGATCATTCGAACCATCGCTGTACCCTGCTTCAGAATTATACGCGTTTATATTCGTAGTTTCGAATATACTAAGCGAGTATGAGCGACGCTTTACGACGGTTTAAGAGTGAGATCTTCCAAGGACTTGCAAATCCCACCCGCATCGCGATGGTCGAGCTGTTGCGCAGTGGCGAACTTTCGGCCGGACAGCTGATTGCAAAGCTGGGCATCGAGCAGGCCAACGCCTCCCAGCACTTGGCAGTCCTCCGGGCCAAACAAATCGTGGTGAGCCGGAAGGTAGGAAATCAAGTCTATTATTCCATCCGCGATCATGCGCTGATCGAGGTTCTCGATATCCTGCGCCGCTATTTTTACGCCCAGCTCAATATCAACGTGAACATGATGAAGGAAGTCGCGAAAGAGACATCGAAATCCTGTCTCGTCGCACGTCGATGACTGCCCCGAACTCTACCGAGTCATCGCGTCTGGATCGATTGCGCGGCGCAGTCGAACACAGTGCACACTTGCTTCCCCGGCAGGGTCCCATTGGAGTCTTTATTCACCACAACACGCTGCATGCTTTCGAACATCTCCCATTCGAGGAAGCGGTAACGGTGGCGGCACAGCTATTCGGAGCCGAGCCGTATATGAGCGAAGCAAGTTATCGGGCGGAGTTGGCCCGTGGACGGATCCAACTTGTGGATGTCGACGCGGTGCTCGACCGGGAACCCGAGTCCCTGATCTTTGCGGGACTCAGCCGAAGTGCGCTGCGCCGCGCGATGATTACGCCCGGAATCCGTGAGTTCGATGGGGCGACCATCGTTTGGCGCACCGAGCAGGGCGACCTGGCGAAAGATTTTCGGCGTCCTGCTCTACGTGCACTGTTCGACGCCTGTTTCGCTCGCACCGCAGCTCACGGGGAAGAGCCTTCTGCGCCCCGTCCCGTGGACGAGGTCATTCATCCTTGGCTAATTCGGTTGTGCTCGGTGTTTTTGGATCAAGGCACCGCCTACTGGGCGATGCCCAACCGCGAGAAGGGATTCTATGAGAGCGTGCGGATGCTGCTTTCCCCACGCGGCGGAGTTTTTCCCAAATATCTGGTCGGGCTGGACGGGGAGTTTCGAAGGCAGCAGCATCTGGCGTTTTTGGCTGCGGATGTGGTTCTGGATTACTTGGGCAGCGTAACCCTCGAAGAAACGCAATGGCCCGGAATTCTACAGGCCGAACTATTGGCCCTGCCGGGCTGGGCTGGATTAATGCGCAAGCTTGAGGAAGAACCCGCTTTGGCCCCTCACACCACGCTCCCCTGCTCTCTCATGGATTTTCTCGCCGTGAGGCTGACGATGTCGCGGGTAGCAGCAGGGAGAGGCGCAGCGGAAACGATTCCCGAAGAGACCCCTCTAAAGACGCACGAGAGGAGGCGTCTGAGTCGCACCGCCCGTGTTTACGATGCGGCCCGCGTGTTGCGACTTTCTGGTGAGGAAGTAGCCAGCCTCTCCGAGTCCGAATGGGCGGCGTTTTCGAGCGAAGTCAAAGCCTTCAACGGGCTCGAGCGGCGGAGAATCCTGCATCTTGCCTACGAACGGGCTCACGAGCGCGAAATCCTCCGCGGACTGGCCAGCCACAGAAAATATCGCGGCTTGTTTGATCAACCGCAAAGACCTCCTGTGCAGGTATTTTTCTGCCTCGATGAGCGCGAAGAATCTATGCGGCGAGCTCTCGAGGAAGCCAATCCGTTGGTGGAGACCTATAGTGCCGCCGGCTACTTCGGAGTAGCCGTTGATTACAAAGGGATTGATGATCCTCACGGGGCGGCGTTTTGCCCAGTGGTGGTCAAACCGAAGCACGCCATCGTGGAGCAGCCAAAGGCCGGTGACACCGAGTTACTCGAAAGCCGCCGGTGGCGACGGCGGGTTCTCGGATTGCTGATGCGTAATTCGTTCGTCTCTTCCAAGACAATGCTGCGGGGTTGGCTTTCGACGGCAACCCTCGGATTGCTCTCTGCCGTGCCCCTGATCGGTAATCTGCTTGCGCCACGACGGTATGCACTCCTGCGCGATTGGCTGAACAAAGCATTTCTGCCCGAACCGCGGACCGAGCTCACGCTGATGCGGAACACCAAGCAATCCCAAGGCGCCGTCTCCGGGCTATTAATGGGATTTACTGCGGAAGAAAAAGCGGAACGAGTTGCCAGCGTTTTGGGCCCGGCTGGCCTGGTCCGTGATTTCGCACGCCTGGTGGTAATCCTGGGCCACGGTTCGTCCAGCCTCAACAATCCACACGAGTCGGCTCACGATTGTGGAGCCTGCGGCGGGCGGCGGGGTGGACCGAACGCACGGCTTTTTGCTTCCATGGCCAACCGGCCGGAAGTACGCGACTTGCTGCGGGGAAAGGGCATTGATATTCCCCCAGATACCTGGTTCATCGGCGGCTATCACGACACTTGCAACGACGACGTAGAACTCTACGACCTCGATGCGATTGCTTCAACCCATCTGGCGGATTTGGAGTCCATTCGCAGTTCGCTGGATCGCGCGAGAATGCAGAACGCTCTCGAGCGCGCCCGGCGATTCGAATCATTGCGGGCTAATGCGGATGCGGAACGTGCTCTACGTCACGTGGAAGAACGCAGCGAGCATCTCGCACAGCCACGGCCGGAATATGGGCACTGCACAAATTCGGTTTGCATCATCGGACGTCGTAGCCTGACCCGTGGTCTCTTCCTCGACCGGCGAGCGTTTCTGGTTTCCTATGACGCAAACCTAGATCCCGGCAATGAAGCCTTGGCGGCATTGCTGGCCGCGGCGGTGCCCGTCTGCGCCGGGATCAGCCTGGAATACTACTTTTCCTTCGTCGATAACGATCGTTACGGATGCGGCACAAAACTGCCGCACAACGTGACCAGCTTGATGGGAGTCATGGATGGCCATGCCAGCGACCTGCGCACTGGATTGCCATGGCAGATGGTTGAAATCCATGAGCCGGTCCGGATTCTCTTCGTGGTCGAGACCACTCCGGACAGACTCGAGAAAGTGATTGAGACGAACACCGCATTGAGACGGCTACTCGAGAACCGCTGGATTCGACTGGCGACGATTGACCCCGCCTCCGCGCGTGTTCACGTTCATCGGGACGGCCGATTTGAAGAGTTTCATGAGGACCTCGAGCGCCTACCGGTAGCGCTGTCGTCGCACGAATGGTATGCCGGGAAACTCCAGCATCTTCCCATGGCCTGGATTCAGACGCCTCGAACGGCAACAGGAGACCGCCTGCGGTGAATGCTTTTCAAGACGTTCTGGTTTTTGTTGTGGTGGCCCCGGGCGTCATCTTCGCTGTGTTTGGGCTCTTGTGGATGATGGATTGGGTCCCCAGCGAACGCCTCTTGTCCTGGATCACCGGTTTGACCTTCGCCGCCTGTACATCTGGAGTTGCGGCACTGGTTTGGAAGATCGCGTCTGCATCGAGCATTACTGTCACGTTCGGCAGCTGGTTTGCGGTGGGAAGCTACCATTTTCCGTTGGTCTTGATGGTGGACCAGCTTTCCCTTCCTTTTCTGGCGTTGGCGGCGGTGTTATCCGGACTGATTGGGCAGTTCTCGGCAACCTACCTCCATCGGGAATCTGGGTTCCTGCGATTTTTCCTCTTGCTGCACCTGTTCGCATTCGGATCCCTGCTGACGTTTGCCGCCGGTTCCTTCGACCTGTTGGCCGCGGGTTGGGAGATCGTCGGCATCACGTCGGTTTTGTTGATCGGATTCTTCGAGCGGAGGCCCGCTCCCGTCGAAAACGGACTTTACGTGTTCGGCATATACCGCGCATGTGATATTGGATTGCTTGTCGGTATTTTCGCCATGCACCATTGGGCCGGAACCGCATCTTTCGAGAACGGTTTCCCAACCCTCACCGGCGCCCGGGCCGTAGTCGTCTCGCTTCTCCTGCTTCTTGCGGCATCCGGAAAAGCTGCACAGGTGCCTTTTTCGGGATGGCTGCCGCGCGCCATGGAGGGCCCCACTCCGTCCAGTGCCATCTTTTACGGAGCCATCTCGATCCATGCCGGAGCATACTTGTTGCTTCGTGCCCGGCCGCTACTGGCTCAATCGGTGCTTGCTTCTTCCTTGGTCATTCTGATCGGTGCCGCTACCGCCATTCACGGAACCATTGTTGGCCGTGCCAGCGCCGACGCCAAGACGTCGCTCGCCTATGCCACCTTGACGCAAGTGGGCATCATTTTCATCGAGATCGGCCTGGGGTGGAAATGGCTTGCTGTAGCCCACATCTTGGGGAACGCCACGGTCCGCACCATGCAATACCTGCGCGCGCCATCCATGCTGCACGACTATCACCAGATGCATTCCGCCATCGGAGGCCAGCTCTCGCAGACTGGGAAGCAAATCGAGGAAATGCTGCCGGAGGGGATCCAGTTATGGCTCTATCGTTGGGCCCTCGACCGTGGCCATCTCGATACGATGATCGAGCGCTGGGTGATCGCTCCGTTGTCACAGCTCTCCGCTTATCTTTCTCGGCGGGATCGCACCCCAACGCCCTCCCCGACCACTATCCACCCTGGCCGCGCCGTCGAGGTCTCGACTGCGGGGCCAGCGCAGAGGGGTCATTAATGTCCATGCCGGGATCGGTTCTCCGTACTCCTTTGTTGACCAGCGTCTCGATTGCGGCTCCGTGGCTTGCGGCGCTGGTCGTTGGCAGTTTTCGCCGGCAAGTCCGGCTCTTCGGATGCATGGCGGCGCTCCTATCCATCATGGCAAGCATTGCTCTTGTTTGGCGGGCCCCCAATGGTGAATCTCTATACGAAACATTGATGCTGCTGTTCTCCTCCCTCACTCTTGGTGCAATTCTGTTGCTTCCACGCCGTGATTCGCAGGCGGGTACGATCGCCGGAATTCTCGTCCTCTTGGGTTCGACGCTCCTAGCGTACTCGACTGGGAACTTGCTCGTTTTGCTCGTCGCGTGGATTCTGTCCATCGTCCCCTTCTTGTGGATCGGGTGGTTCCGGGCTCGGAAGTGGCGCCCTATGGCTGGGCTGCTGTCCTCAAGCCTCGCCATTACTCTCGCAATTGGGTTCATGGTGGCCAGAACAGGGGTCTCTTCGATTTCTCAGCTGAAGGGACAGAGCCCAGGCGGAGCTGCAGCGTTTGCCCTTCTGATCGTCGCCGCCATCTTTCGCAAGGGAATTATCCCCGCGCAAGCTTGGGTAGCAGACGCCGTTGAGGGTGGCGCGTTAGTCCCTACTGCTCTTCTCCTGAACGGCCACTTCGGGGCCCTGTTGGTCGTCAAATTGATTGTTCCGCTGTTTCCCGAGCTCGACCACCTGTTCCCGGTTCTTTCCTATCTCGCTATCGCCACTGCGGTTTTTGTCGCCATTCGAGCTCTTGCCGAGAACTCGCCGCGCCGGTTGCTCGCCTTTCTCGCTCTCAGTCAGTCAGCTTGCATCTTGAGCGGCCTTGAGAGCCGGACGGCGGAAGGAATTACCGGCGCCCTGGTGCACTGGGTTGTGGTCACGGTGTCCACGGTGGTCCTTTTCGCAATTCTGCGACTGCTGGAGGTTCGGTTTGGCGAAAATCTGAGCGCGAGCCGGCATTTGGGTTTAGCCGAACACGCCCCGCGTCTTGCCGTGTCGTTCGCGATCTTGGGGCTGGCACTCGTCGGTCTACCGGGCACACTGGGTTTCTGCTCGCAAGACTTACTGATCCACGGAACCCTCACCACGCACCCGCTCATAGGGTTGCTGCTGCCCATTGCCACCGCGATGAATGCCGTAAGCTTCTTTCGCTTGTTCACGCGGCTTTTCCTGGGTAAGCGCCGAACGGGATTTACGATTGCGGCGGACGCACTGCCGCGCGAGCGATGGGTGCTGGCAGGCACCGTGTTGTTCGTCGTCTTGGGAGGTCTGTTCCCAAACGCAACCGTGATTGAGCATTCGTCCGGGGTCGACGTGGTCGACCAGGCCAGTCTCACCTTCGATCTCTTGAACTTTGGCAATGGCTATTCGAACAACAATTCGTCCACCGAGTGCCCGCCACCTCGACCTAAGTCAAGGGCCACACTGGAGGTTGATGGTGCGGAGCAACGGCCGACGGAAAGATTCAGTGGTTACGGCTATTTTCTTTGCATGGCGCAGAGCCAACGCCTGCTTGGCACAACCTAGCCTGCTGGGCACTCTTTGTCTCCGCAACTCTGAACTCCGTCCGGTGGACTCGACGAAGCTGCCGGTAGTTTTTCTTTTTCCGAAGTTCTGCTGATCCGGCCAGACAGTACAACTGATCCCCGCTAAGGTTTTGCGGAACGCCCCTAACTTGCAATATCGATTCCCGCCGCAATTTAGACGCTTGTATGCGGAACGTAGGAATCGAATCAAATGCAGAGCTTTCGACAAGAGCTCTCGCGCATAGCGCCAGAATTCGGAGCATTTCGAGCGCTAAGCCGTGCCCTCGATGTCACGGGCACCATTACCACTGTCTTTCAAGATTCACAAGCGGATTACATAGCGTAGAAAAAACCTTACACAGGTTTACCTTCATGTGAGCAACAATAACCACGCTTTTGGTGTTCCTATCGAGTAGGAGACGCACCCGGAGAAGGCGGCCCCGACGCGACTAACGGATGGCCGCTGGGCCCCGACTTGCCCCCCAGACGCATCACAGAGCTCTTTAGAACGCAATGCTCCGCCAAGGCCGCGCGCTGCAAATTCAATATTGAGTTTCTCGAACGCCATGTGGAGCGAACGAGGTGCGAATCTTGGAAAGCACGATTCAGCTGCTGAGCAGCCTATTCTTGATCGCTCTGATTTCACTAATCGCCTTTTGTGTCTTTGGCTCCGTTGTTGCTGCCCTGCGTGCAGTCAGCCAGAGGGGTGGTACGTCGACAACTCATCGACAAGTTGCGACAGCCAATCTGAGAGGAGGAAGCAAATGACGCGGCATTGGGAAAGAGTCTATGAAACGGCGCTCCTCGAAAAGGATTCAGAGAGGCTCGTGAGAAAGATTGACACTGCCCTTGTTGTTCTCAACCATCTGCGGCACGACATTGGTGATTTGCCTGAAGACAATGGCGAGAAAGAGTGGATTGAAAACGCGTTGGGGACTCTCAAGTCGATACGAAAGGCAAGCTGCAGATTCACCGGACAAGCCGGCACTTATGGCCGGTGGCGGGCCTTCAGGGTGGTCGCGTAGATGCCAGGTCATGAACCGCGTCACTCCGTGGTCGCTTCTGCTCCTGCTCGTCGCGACTTTCCCCCTCGGTGGGTGCTCGTTTCGTTCTCGGCCCCTAAAGCAATGCGAAGCGGCGGCCCAGCCGGTACCGCCGCACGCTAGCACGACTGCCGCAACCTCATCTCCAGGAACTCTCCCAACTTCGTTGTTGCCTTAAACTGCGGGATCGGATCCAGTTCCTTGAATGCAGACGTGAAAGCATTGGAGAGACTCCAGATCGTCCGCGACCGGAATTCTTCGTACTTCGGCTCGAAGTACAGATCGTGCACGGTCCGTGCGAGGTGCTTCGGTGCCTCCAGCTTGCCCTCCACGAACGCCTCGTAGATGACCACTTTCGCTATGACATCCGTCAGTTCACTCTGCTGCCACTCCTCAACCTGCTTTCGCAATGGTTCGAAGTTTCGCTGCATGCGATCAACACCGACCGAGACGCAATCGATGAGTGAAAACGACTTCGAGTGTTTAGGCGAGCACCGGGCTAAAGTCCCCAGGAACAATGTTTCCAGGTTCGAGCCCGATGGGTGTTTTCCAGAAGCCGGACCTGCGCCGAGCCTGGATATTCCATAGGATTGGGCCAATTGGCCGCCGCGGCGGAACAACCTATTCGCATCGCAGAGCTTCCATCGGTTCCATGGATGCGGCGTGCCGCGCGGGCAGCCACGCTGCGCCCATCATGGCAGTCGCCAGCGTGCAGAATGCCGCGGCAATAGAGAGTGCATCCAGCGCACTGACTCCAAACAGAGCAGCCTTTTCGATGCGCGCTGCGACAAAAGCGAGAGCCACTCCAATTACCAAGCCTATAGTTGCCATCCGCGCCGTATCTGCCAGAACAAGCAGCGTTGTGGCATGTCGTGTCGCTCCGAGAGCCATCCGGATGCCTATCTCACGGCGGCGCTGGGTGACGCGGAAGGCGAGGAAGCCATAGAGACCGACGATAGTTAGGGCCAGACCGATGAAGCCCAGAGTGGTGACCAACTCAGCCATCATCTGATAGTTGCCGGTGGAGTAGCGAAGCAACTCCGGCTGCGAGGTAACGAACATAGGATCCAGCAGCGGATGAACATGGATGAGTGCCTGGCGCACGGATTGCGCTAGAGACATGGCATTGGGCGCGGTGGCGAGGACGAAGGTGATCTCGCCCATGTTGGAGAGCTTCGTCGAGTACTGGTGAAAGGGCACATAGAGGAAAGCTTCAGGGAGCTCGCCGATGTGATCGATGGGCGCGTGCTCGGTAACGCCCAGGATCCGGGCCTCGACGAAACTGGCGGCGGTGCCGGAGTCGATGCGAACAACCTGGCCGATGGGGTCGCGGCCAGGGAAGTACTTGTCGGCCATTGTCTGGTTGATGAGCACGGTCATCGGACCGGATTGGTTTTCGGCGTCAGTAAAGGTGCTGCCACGCAGCACATGAGTTCCGGTGACGCGGAGGAATGCGGGACTGACAGCATTGAACTTGATGGAGACGGGCTCACGGAGCTCTGGATGGCTCGGCAGGAGAGCGCGAACGGCGATGCCGCCCTCCGATGGCATGAGCGGGGACCGGATGCCGTAGGCCACGGCGCGAACGCCCGGTAGAGCGCGGAGGTTGGTGAGTACGGTCTCGAGGGTAGCGTCATCCGGTCCTTGCGTGAACGTGACGAGTACCTGGTCTCGGGTGAGGCCGATTGGGCGCGTTTGGGTATTGAGGAAGCTGCGCACCAGCGCAGCGGTAGAAACGAGCAGCGCGAAGGAGACGGCGATCTGGAGCCAGACAGCGGCACGGCGTGCAACGGAGGCGTGGGCGGTGACGCGCCCGGCTAGGCCGGTTTGGAGACCGGGTACAAGTTGCGGACGCGTCACTTGTGCGAGTGGCACGAGCGCCAGCAGGAGCATGGTAACCAGAGCAAGCAGCCCTGCGAAAAAGAAGAAGCGCCAGTCGAGCTGGAAGCTGGTGCCCGAGCCGTAGGAGTTGAGCATCGCAGGCTCGGAGACGAGCAGACGGGGCAAGACTGCGACAATGCCAGAGCCGAGCGCGAGGCCGGTAATCCAACCCAACAGACCCAACAGCAGGTTTTCGACGAGAAGCTGGCGGGCGACGACTACTCGCGCAGCGCCGAGGGAAAGACGTAGCGCGATCTCTGGGATCCGCGTGAGGGCGCGGGCGAGTAGAAGGTGGGCGACGTTAATTGTGGAAAGCAGAACGACACCGACAACGATGGCGAATAGAACGATGCCGCTAGTTCCAGCCTGGCTGATGCGATAGGCGAAGTCCGAGACTGCTCGCGCGCCGCGGTTGTGGTTGTTGGCGGGATCGACCTGCTGGAGCGCGGACCCAACGGCGGCAGCCTGGATATTGACTTGCGCAGCAGTGGCGCCGGGAGCAAGGCGGCCAATGAGGTTGAACCAGCGAAAACTGTGGGAAGTGAGTTCGGAGGAATCCACGTTCGCAGACCACACCTCAGTGGGCATCCAGAGGTCGCGATCGGAGTTGGGGTCGATCTCGCGAAAGCTGGGCGGAAGGACGCCGACCACTTCGGCCTGATAGATCTGGTCCTTACCGTGGCGCAATGGCAGGAACCTGCCAATGATCGAAGGATCGGCATTGAACTCGCGCTGCCAGCAGCGATAGCCAAGAACGATTGCGGGATGGACGCGGAGTCTGGCGGCATCGGCAGCGGTAAAAAGGTGGCCAAGCTGCGGGCGCACTCCGAGCACGTCAAAGAAATTCGACGAAACGACGTTCGTCAGGAGTAGCTGCGAGGTGCCGTCTGGCCGGGGCATCAGGCTCCCGCGGCCGCCCACCGCAGCAAGGCCGGAGAAGGCCGGCATGCGCTGCGCGAGGGTCTGATATTCGAAGTAGCTGAAGCTGCCCTCCTGATCCTGCGGCGTCGTAGAAAAGACGCGCACCAGCCGTCCTGCATCTGGCACGTGCATCGGATGCAGCCAGAGCGTGTCTATCAGGCAGAAAATGGCCGAAGCGGACCCGAGGCCGATGGCAAGCGTGAGCACGGCTGTCAGGACGAAGCCCGGGTTCTTGCGTAATTGCCGCAGCGCGTAACGAAGGTCTTGAATGATTCCGTTCACGATAGTTCCTCATTCGTATCGCAGTGCCACCATCGGATCCACTTTTGCTGCGCGATATGCCGGGATTGCTGAGGCGGCGATCGTGACCGCCAGCACAATCAGCGAGACGCAAACCAGAGTCAGCGGATCGGATTGTGAAACTCCGAACAACTGCGTTCGCGCCGCGTGCGCAAGCAGCAGCGAAAGCGGAATCGCAGCCGCGATGCCTATGCCGGCGAGAGTTAGCACGTCCTTAAGCACCATCTTAATGAGGGAAGTACGCGTGGCGCCCATGGCGACTCTGACGCCGATCTCCGGTGTCCGCTGCGCCACGGAATAGGCGAGCACGCCGTAGATTCCAATCGCGGCCATGAGCGCTGCGAGCATGCCAAAGGCTGCCGCGAGAAAGGCGATCGCGCGTTCGTCCTCGAGATTGATTTCGACCTGCTCTTGCATGGTACGGAAATCATTCAGTACAAGTTTCGAATCGAGCTGCGTCATGGCCCCGCGGATGGTCGCCTCGGCATTGATCGGGATTTGCCACGTTCGCACGTAAAAAGTCATGCCGAAGGAACTGTCATTGAGCTCAGGATCCTGCAGATATGGCGTGAACACTGCACGGTGAATGTCGGTGCGCACGTTGGTATGCTTCGCATCTGCCACGACGCCGACGATTTCTGTGTCCGGCTTTACGTCGCCCGCGCCAAAACAGAAATACCCTCCAATCGCATTTTGCGGCCCGCCAAAGTAGCGTTTCGCGAAGCTCTCGTTGACGACAGCGACTTTCTGCGATCCGGCGCGATCCTGCTCCTTGATTTCGCGCCCAGCGAGAAGCGGCATTTTCAAGGTCGTGAAATAGCCTGAGGTCACTCGCGAGTGCTCGACATTCATGTCTTCGTTTTCGGCAGCCTGATATCCAGCGACGGTGATGTTGGCGGTGTTGTTGTTATTTCTTAATTCGGGGTCGCTGGTGGCCGCGGCCGAACGCACACCGGGAAGGCCGGCGAGTCTGTCCAGAATCTGCTGATAAAGTCCAGTCGCCTGATCCGGCCGATAACCGGCCAGCCGGGTATCGATGCTGAACGTGAGCAGGTGGTCGGTGGAAAATCCGACGTCAACCAACTTGAGATTGTGCAATGTGCGGACAAAAAGTCCGGCCCCGATCAAAAGCAGAAGACTCACGCCTATTTGCGCGATCACCGACGCACGGCGCAAACGCAAAGGTCCTCCAGCGATTAAGGCTGACTGTTGCTTGAGTGCGTCGATGGCATTGGGACGCCAGAATTGAAGCGCCGGGGCGAGACTGAAAAGCACGCTCACGACTAAAGCAACAGCGAAGTTGAAAGCGAGAAGGCGCAGGTCGGGACTCGCTCTGAACGCTCTTTGTGTGGAACCTGCCCATACCATGCGAATCAGAAGCTTAGCAATCTGCGGCGCGAGAGCGATTCCGAGGATTCCACCAGCAAGGCCCAGCGACATGCCCTCAGCGAATAGTTGCGAAATCAATCGGGCACGGCTCGATCCCAAGGCGTAGCGCACGGCGGTCTCGCGGGTCCGCGCCGCGACCCGCACCAACAGCAAACTGCCGACATTCGTGCAGGCCATGAGCGCCATCAGCGCAGCCATGCCCATGATCACAAGCAGCGTTGTGGGCGTGCCGCCGCTTCGCGGCACTCCTTTGGAGCCGTCGATCACGAACAAACGCGAATTGGTAAGAAATGCATCCTGAAAACGTTTCGAGCTATGCCCGTGAAGCTTCAGTTCTTCGGCGCGAATCGAGTGCCACAACGGATCGATGCCCGCTTGCGCCTGCGCTCGCGTGACTCCGGGTCTGAGTCGGCCAATGATGTTCAACCAATACGACTTCCGTTGCTCCAGATCGTTCCATCCTGGAGTAATCTCCGTCTTCATCATCATGGGGACGAAAAGCTCTGGATTGTTCTGGGAAACAACGCTGTGAAACCCGGGCGCTACGACGCCGACCACGGTAAACGGATGTCCGTTGATTGAGACAGTCTGATTAACGATGTGAGAGTCCCCGCCGAATCGGTGCACCCAGTACTCAAAGCTGAGAACGACGACGGGACGAGCATTCTGCACGACGTCATCGGACGGAAGGAATAGCCGTCCAACTGCCGGAAGTACTCCGAGCACATCGAAATAATTCCCGGACACCAATTCCGCTTCCGCGAGTTCCGGTTGGTTGTGCCACTGCACTCCAACTTGAGCCGGCCAGTAGATTGCGATCATGCCGCTGAAAACCGAGTTCTGATCGCGCAGGTCGCGGTACGTGGGGTAGGAGTAAAAAAGGTCATCGAAAGTCGAAGTCCGGGAATATCCGAAATCTCGGCCCGTATGTCGCAAGAGTACAAGCTGATTCGGATCCTTCACCGGCAAGGGACGCAATAGCGCTTGATCGAGCAGCGTATAGATGGCTGTGTTCGCGCCAATGCCCAGCGCCAGCGTCAGGACGGCAACTGCCGTGAATACCGGCGACTTTCGCAGCATGCGGAATCCGTAGCGGAGATCTTCGATCAGCGTTCTCATGAGTCACTCACTCGCGTGCGTTGCAAATCTCGCTCACTCGTATCTCAGCGCCACCATGGGATCGACCTTCGCCGCACGGCGAGCGGGGAGCCACGCAGCCACCAGCGCTGGCACAATTAGCACAACAATCGCTGCACCATAGATCTCGGGACTCCAAGCCGTAACGCCATAGAGAAATCCTCCCACGGTTCTAGCCAGAGCGAGCGACGCGACCACTCCGCACGCGAGCCCCACGCAAGCAACCAGCAGAGTTCGGAACAGTTCCAAGCGGAGCAGGTCGGCGCCCATCGCGCCAAGCGCTAGCCGAATGCCGAACTCGCGCGTACGCTGCGCCAGAGAGAGCGCGGCAATGCTGAACAACCCCATCGTCGCAAGAAACAGAGCGGCAGCGGCAAAACCGGTGACTAGGCCGGTTTCGAAGCGTCTGTCGAGCGTTGCAGATTGCAGCAGCCGCTCCATCGTCTGCGGATGACTGACCGGTAGCTCCGGATCGAGGCGGCGTACGGTTTCCTCGGCCAGCGGAAGCACTGCGGCAGGATCGATGCGCGTCCGTATCATGAACTGCTCGCTCCACGGGTCGGCCGCCAGCGGCTGATAGAACTGCATCCGGGGCTCAATCTCCAGTGAGCCATCGTGGATGTCTCCAACGATTCCAATCACCGTAACTGGTGGATTGTCGCCGTCGCGGACCAGCTTCCCCACCGCGTCTTCCCCCGGCCACAAACGGGAGGCCATCTTGCGGTTGACCACAGCAAATCCTGCTGGTTCGTCGTCCCGGAACTCCCGGCCTGCAATCAGTGGAATGCGCATGGTTCGGAAGTAGCTTGCATCCACCACGCGGTATTCCGCACCATCACCCTCGCTAAGGAAAGCGGCCGATCTACCCATCGCGCTTAAATTGTGGATATCGGTCTCTCCGGTCAACGGAACTTCGTTTACAACCGCAGCGGACTCCACTCCCGGGATGGCTCGCAAAGCATCGAGCAGCTCACGAAGGTGGGCCAGGCGTTTAGCAGAATCTGGATTGGCCTTCGGATTGAGGGATACGGAAATGTTCAGCAGGTTGCGGGGATCGAAGCCGGGATTAACCCGCATGACATTGGTGAAGCTCTTGATGAGCAGGCCGGCACCGATCAAGAGAACCATCGACATCCCAATTTGCAACACCATCAAACCGGACTTCAGCCGGTTGGTGCGCCGATCCACGGTGGAGGTACGGTCCTCGGATTGAAGTACCGAGCGGAATGCGGAAGTTGGAAGGACAATGATCGGCAGAGCTCCGAACACAACGGCGATCACGAATGCGATCGCAACCAGAAGCAATGTGACCTGCGCGTCGAGGCTGAGATCGTAGAGACGCGGCAGACGAGCGCCCGCAACGCTGCGAATGGTCGAAGTTCCCAACTCCGCCAAAGGCAAGCTGATGAGGGCCGCCCCTGCCACTACCAAAACCTGCTCCGCGATGCTCTGCCGGAAAACCTGCCAGCGCGTAGCCCCCAGTGTTTGTCGCAACACAAACTCCCGCAGCCGACCGACATGACGCGTGACCAGCAAGTTGCCCAGATTGAACAAAACCAGCCCCAAGAGGAGCCCCACGGCAGCAAGCAGCATCCACAGCCGTTCGCGAATCCCCCAAGACATTGAGTCTCGCAGCGGCGTGACTTCCACTTTGAGGGTCGCAAGTATCCGTTCATAGCCCTCCCGGTACGTTGGATCCTGGACCTCGTTGTCCCGGAAGAGCTGTATCGCGCTTGCCTGGAACTGCCCGGCGGCGCGCTGAGCGCTGACGCCTCTCTGCAGCCGACCGAGCGCGTAGTAATTGAAGTTCCCCTCTTGCAGGAGCTTCTCAGTGATGGTCAACGGCGCCCAGAAGTCGCTCTGTTCGGGCGCCCACGACATGATCCTCCGCACGTCCGCCAAGCGGGGAAAATCGAACCGTGGCGGCATGACTCCGATCACCGTCATCAATCCTTCTCCCGTGCGAATCGGCCTTCCGACGATGCTGCGATCGCCGCCGAAGGACCGCATCCAGAGCTGATGACTGAGAACGATGACATGGTCATGGCCCGGCCTTGCATCCTCGGCTACGAACCCGCGGCCTAAGAAAGGTTGCACCTCGAAGATCTGGAAAAAATCCGGAGTTACACGAACACCGAAAAGGCGTTCGGCCTTTTCCGGTCCGAGCAGGGTGTACTCCTTCGTATCAATCGCCGCGGCTCGTTCAAACAACCCTGACTGCTGCCAGCGCTGGAACTCCTGCAATGTAACGACGCTGGGCCCGGAACCAAGAGCCGGATTACTTTGAGAGACCACAAACACTCGGTCAGAACGGGGGAAGTTCAGCGGGCGGAGCAGGACCGTCTCTACCACAGCAAAAATCGTGCTCACTGCAGCTAGTCCCACCGCCAGGGTCAGAACCGCGACTATCGCGAAGCCGAGATTATTGCGCATTTGGCGCAGCGCATAGCGAAGATCGCGAACAAAGGCGCTCATGGCCTACATTCTCCGACAACTAAAGCAAGCACCAATTAAACAGAAGTGCAAGCACCTAGCCAATATTTGACCAAAGCTAAGTCATTATTTCTGCATAAAGATACTCTCTGTTGAACTGCAGATTGTGGTTGCGAATGTGTCCAAAGTCGAATTCTATTGTCCGGGAACGAACAACGAATCCAGCGGTGCCGGACTCCCGACCAATGCACATCAGGCCACTTTCTTCGGACCACTACAGAGAAACGCAATAGTGTTGCCCTGTGGTTCCGGGCGGTCAGCAACCCTTCCGTGTATACGGTTGCTTTGGTTGCGTGTCTCGTCCCAGCGTGGCATGCAATCATTGTCGTCTCAAAAAGTGAATCGGCGACTTATCGCCGACTTGATTAGAGGCCTGACCAGCGACGCCTGGCGTCCACGCCCGGACGGCAATTCTCGATTTCGGCCAGAATCGCGGTGAACCTCATATTATCGAGAGGCGAAAATAAACGAATTCGTCCGAGGAGAGTTTGGTAGCAGACGTGCTTCAATAGGAGCACGTAAATCTGCGTGTGGAGAAATCCATGGAGACGTTATTTCAGCAATTGCGCTATGGGTTGCGTACCTTGGCACGAACTCCGGGATTTTCTTTGATTGTGATTCTGGTTATGGCGCTTTGCATTGGCGCAACGGTGGCGATGTTTACCGTGGTGTATTCGGTGCTGATGAAGCCGTTGCCGTTCCATGAACCGGAACGAGTGGTCCAAATCTACGAGGCTGACTCCCACGATCCGGCACACAATCGGATTTCCGTCTCCGGTCTGGATTTTCTCGACTGGCGTCAACAGCAGAAACAGAGCTTCGAGCAAATGGCAATTGCCTGGAACTGGAACAGCTACAACCTCTCCGGCACTGGCGGGCAGCTTCCCGAACACGTGGTGGCGCTCACGGCAAGCTGGAACATGTTTCAGTTGCTAGGAGTAGAGCCCGCGCTGGGAAGGTTTTTCGACGCTGACGACGATCGACCGCAAGCGGACGCGGCTGTCGTGCTGAGTTGGGGTTTATGGAAACGCCGCTTTGGGGGTGATCCAAAGATTCTGAGTCAGACCATCCGCCTGGACGCGAAGCCTTACACGGTGATCGGAGTTTTGCCTGCGGGGTCTGATTTTCCGGATGCCACGGCGCAGCTCTGGACGCCGTTCTTTCACGAAACTCAGCCGCAGTATTTTCAATCGCACGGTGCCCATAATTTTCAGGTTTTCGCGCGTTTGAAGCCGG
This sequence comes from Candidatus Sulfotelmatobacter sp., assembly GCA_030039195.1. GTDB lineage: Bacteria > Acidobacteriota > Terriglobia > Terriglobales > Acidobacteriaceae > Sulfotelmatobacter. The sequence continues at coordinate 12,719 of JASHQK010000361.1, read as the reverse complement.
GCCTTAGCGTGGCGCAGGCACAGGCTGAGACGAGCGCAATTCAATCCGGCATTCACCAGCGGTTTCCCGACAATTCTTTCGTCTTCAGCGCGACTCACGTCGTTCCGCTGCTGGAGTCGCGCGTTGGGAATATCCAACCGGCCCTTCTGATGCTCCTCGCCGCTACAGGATGCCTGTTGCTGATTGGCTGCCTGAACGTTGCGAACCTGCTGGTCGCACGCTCGGCTGCACGGCGCAGGGAGGCGGCGATTCGCACGGCCCTAGGCGGCGGCCGCTGGCGGCTAGTCCGGGAGCAACTTGTGGAGAGCGTGCTGCTGTGTGTTGCAGGCGGCATGCTGGGATTGCTGTTGGCGTCTATGGCGATTCACTGGCTCGTAATCGTGCGACCTGACATCCCGCGTGCGGAGGGCATTCATCTGAACAGTGTTGCTGTGTTGTCTGGGGTTGGAATGATGCTTTTCTGCGGACTGCTCGCTGGGTTGGTTCCGGTTCTGGCTCTCAAGGAAAGACAGATCCTCGGCCCGTTGCAGGACTCGACACGCTTGCAACGCAGTGGACATGCGAGTGCTCAGGCAAGACGCATACTACTTTCGCTGGAAGTGGCGCTGACGGTGGTTCTGCTGGCGGGCGCGAGCCTGCTGCTGAAGAGCTACCAGCATCTTCGGTCGGTCAGTCTTGGCTGTCGTACACATCATGTATTGACCATGGGCGTCAGTTTGCCCGATGCCACTTACATGACACCGATTGCGCGGACAAATTTCTATGATGATTTGCTCCAGCGCGTGCGTGCATTGCCGGGGATAAACGGCGTGGCATTGACGGATGACTTGCCGGGAAACGGGGACCCGCCCGACCACGCATTCTTCATCCCGGAAAATCCACCACTGCCGCAAGGTGAGTCTCTCGACGCCAATGTTTCAAGCGTCGATCCCAGCTTCTTTCAGACCATGCAGATTCCATTGATGAAGGGCCGATTCTTTCAGCCGAATGAGCGGCTGGAGAACAGCCAATTTGCCATCGTCAGTCAATCGTTTGTGCGTAGGTTCCTCCCCAATGCTGATCCGATCGGGAAACACGTGAATGATGACAATTTCGCTGAGCCACACAATTTCGAAATCATTGGCGTCGTCGGGGACGTGCGCGGAACTTTGGCCTCTGATGCGGAGCCCACAATCTACATGCCGCTGTTTCGCGGAGAGGAAAGCAATGCTTACCTCGCAGCTGTCACGCGATCCGATCCGTCGAGCTTTGCACTGCCGATCCAGAAGATCATTGCCGATATCGACCCGAACCTTGCCGTCAGTGACGTTCTCACGATGGACCAGATCCTTGGTAGGAACACGTTGGACGCAGGCTTTGAGGCGGCGCTCCTGGTGGTATTTGCCGCTGTATCTCTGCTGCTCGCTGCTGTCGGTCTGTTTGGGGTGCTCTCGTATCTGGTGGGGCAACGACAGGGGGAGATTGGGATTCGGCTGGCTTTGGGGGCGCAGCGGAATCAGGTCCTTCGGTTGATGCTGCTGGAGGGGCTACGCCCAGCACTGGCCGGGTTGGTTCTCGGATTGATCACCAGCGCGGGCGCAACACGGCTGATTCGTTCTCTGTTATATGGCACGACGCCTCTTGATCCCGCTGGGTTTGTGCTGACCACGGTGCTTTTGCTCGCGGTCGCGGTGGTCGCGTGCCTAGTCCCGGCCTGGCATGCAGCGCAGCTTGATCCCATGCAGGCACTGCGGACGGAGTAGGTTACTCTCCAAACTCTGAACGTCTACGTGAGTGAGATGCGTCCCTCCGGCCAACCAACTCAAGCTACTATCTGGCATTCGAGTCCCGGGGCTTGGTCCTCGTGAATAATTCGGAGAAGTCAATCGAAGCCTACTCCGTGCGCCAAACATGCGGCACAGGCGGCCGATTCACGGCCGCCATTCTGTACACCGGATTGCATCATGGAACAAGTGGGGTTATCCAGTCAGGCGAACGCAGGAATTTAGGAGGTGGATGGGCCAATCGTCCCGATGACCACGCCTGTGACGCAACAATTTACTAAGAACTTGTTCAGCGTCGGTTTTCCGACCAGAACCGCAGGCGGACTTAAGGCCCCGTACCCTACCAGTTCCTCCACGATTAAAACTTTTCGGGCGAACTCAATAGTCCAATAGCGCGCGGATGCGCCGGAAAACCGACGAGAAAACCCCTTTACAGTTTGCACACCATTGGGAAAGGTATTCTGGCGAACCTGACCGGGACGCAGAGGTTTCCGGTCTCAACGACATGGCAATGTCTCTTGCAGAATCTAACGGGATGTTTCGCCCCCGATCAAGCGGCAAGCCCTCTCCCTCGCTCAGGAAAATCATTGGCAGGAGTTCAATTTGCTTCAGGATATTCGATATCTCGATCCAATTAGAGGCCAATGTCCGGGGCGTTATTGACTTGTTGATGTCACGTTTCGCTCTGAAATGGAGACCGGCGAGCACAGCTCAGGTCGATCGCTGTTATTCGGTGTCGTGGAACGGCCAACTGGAAGTCAACGCGGGAGAGCTTGGATGCATCTTGCTGTCAGTTGGTCATCAACCGCTGATTTGTGCGACGAGTCTCGATGAGCTTTACGACGCGTTCGAGTCAGACCTGCTTTACTTCGTGGGACAACATACCCGCGAAATGCTTTTCTTGCATGCTGGAGTTGTTGCTTGGGAGCGAGAAGCTATCGTCATACCCGGCCGTAGTTACAGTGGTAAAACGACATTAGTTCGTGCATTGTTGCAGGCAGGTGGCGTTTACTACTCCGATGAATACGCCATTGTTGACAGACAGGGCAACGTGCACCCATTTCCAAGAAACTTGTCCATCAGGCTCGACGCAGGTGGACTCAGCCGAATTCCGGCGGCTAAATTAGGAGCCTTTGCCGGGGGCCCTCCCCTAGCTGTAAGCCTTGTGGTCGTCACACGCTATCGTTCCGGGGCACAGTGGCGTCCAAAAAGCTTGTCTCCCGGTTTAGGAATGCTTCGTCTTCTCCGGAATACCTTGTCCGCACGTCATTGCCCGGGCCTTGCGCTAACGATTCTCGAGAGAATGGTACGTGACGCCACAATCCTTGAAAGTGAGCGTGGCGATGCAGACGACACAGCCCGTCGCATTGTGACGGGCTGTAGAAACTTGCGTTCCACAGGGATGAGGCAGAGGTCATGAGAAGGAGGAAACAGTGAAAGTGGATTTAGCAGAATTTACTCCTGTTCGAAAACCACTTACTTCCAAAGAACTGCTGGACGAAATCATCTTGTACGATGACCGCACGTATAAGGCCCATTGCCTGAATCGCACGGCTGCTGCCGTGTGGAGACTCTGCGACGGCAACCATAGTGTGGCTGACATCGCGAAGGCTGTAGTGCCTGGTTCAGAATCGGATCCGAACGCTGCCGGGAGCGTGGTATGGGCAGCGCTGAAACAGCTTGGCAAATCTGGACTGCTGGTCAATTCGCTGCCTTCCCACTCCAGCCTGCCGACGCTTTCTCGACGCGAACTCGTGCTGAGATTGGGCGTAGGAACGATTATCGCCATCCCTGCTGCTCGATCCGCCCTGGTGGCCGCTGCCCCGCAGTCCGCATCTCCCGCCAAAAAACCCGCCCCGAGGCGGCCAATACCACGCTGATTCAATCGCCATGAACTGGGGCAGACCCAATACGGCTGGCACGGCGATTGTTGCTATTCTTTGTCGCGCATGGTGCCGCCCCTCGCCTCCGCTCGACATTCCCGATGATCGGTTGGCGCAGTCTGTTCCTCTGCTGATCAGTTCTGGCGTCGGCGCGATCGCGTGGTGGAGAGTCCGGCAATCTGCCAGTCCCAGTGCTGCCCCCTTCTGGTATCGAAGGCTGCGTGCCGTGTACCGCCGCTATGCGTTTGAGGCAGCGGCTTACGAGATGGAGATCATCAGATTGTTTCACCGGATACGGGCGTGCCACGTCGAGCCTATTCTGTTCAAGGGGTGGGCGGCGGCTCGTGCGTATCCCGACCCCGGACTGCGCCCTTGCGGAGATATTGACCTTTGGGTTGCGGCCGGTCAGTACCGGAGAGCCGAAGCTGCTCTTGCCGGGAGAGAAGACTCTCCGTACCCGGCAGACTTGCACCATGACGTTATCGCAAGGTTTAGCGAAGCGAGTTTCGAACAGGTTTATAGCCGGTCACAAACGGTCTCAGTGCGAGGGACGGAAATACGCATTCCGGGTCCGGAGGACCACCTGCGTATTCTCTGTCTGCACATGTTAAAACATGGGATTTCACGTCCATTCTGGCTGCTGGATATTGCCGCCGCACTGGAGTCCCGTCCTAAGAGTTTCAATTGGGATCTCTGCCTCGGTGAAAACAAACGGCATCGGCAATGGGTTCTTAGTGCCATTGCGCTTGCATCCCGCTTGCTGGGTGCAAGCACGGCCGAAACGCCAGTAGCTGAAGTTACCCCGAGACTGTCCAACAGGTTCTGTACGAGGGTGCTAAAGCAATGGGGTGCAGGGGTCCAGCCAGTTCCCCCAAAGCTGGTGGACGAGATCAGGGGCCAAGGCTGGACTTGGGAAACGCTGAAAGCCATTCGCCAGCGTTGGCCCAACCCGATACAAGCTACTGTCGATGGGCGCGGCTCGCTTGATGCCTTTTCGGCGCTGCCGTATCAGTTTCAAGATTGCATTCGAAGAGGTGCGAAACTCCTACGATCATTAACGGCCCAGTCCCTCTAGGTATAGGCTGGATTGTGCCTCAGGTAAGTTTCGGTGCGGTTTTTCCAAAGTGAAAATCACTTCTCCATGATGGTTCGACTCTAATGGCACTCGAAGGGAAAACCACACAGAAGAAGCCTTATGAAAAACCTGTTGTCACCAAACTGACTCGAGAACAAGCAAAACTCAAGTTGATCGGGCTTGCTACAGGAGGTAATGACGACGCCAAAGAGCTGCTGGACATGATTTTCCGGCGAGAAAATGAACATTTAGAAAAACTGCCGTACGAGGCGCCAAGAGTAAGCCGCATGACCCGCGAACAAGCAAAGTTAAAGCTGATGGGTCAGGTGATGATGGGAGATGAAGGCGCCAAGGAACTCTTGGATATCCTTATGAAGGAAGAGGAACAAACAAGCACAAATCAGCGAGACGAGAAATCAGCCTAAGTTCCTGGCAGAAGAATATCTATCGGGCAAATGGGTTTGTGTGCCAGGAAACCTACTTTTGCAGATTCATGAGTTCGTCTTTGAGTTTGACTCGCTACGTCGGTAAGTCAGGCGGCGTGAGGAGGCTCGTTGGCGTGAGGTGCTTTTATCTTCGGGCAGAACCGATTGGCGGAGGTTTTCGATGGCAGGCCTTATACGATGTCCCTATTGTGTTCAGGATCATAACTTCCGGCCGATGAAGCGGCGATTTGAGGGCCGGTGGTTTATCTGTGAACAATGCGGTCATACCGTGATGCCAGATATACCCAACTTTGTGTGCCAGTGCGCGAAATGCGCGGAGATCTTTAGGGAGAAACAAACGTAGAAGCGGCTAAAGTGCCGCCCGCGCAGATCGATCAAGCCACGGAGGTAAACGTTTCTGTAGTTCTCCAAGCGAAATCAACGTTTCTTTTGTAGGGTTCCGTTGCTTTGTCGAGAGTCAGAGATGACTTCCCGCAATCATCAACGCGAATCCCAGCGGCTTCCAACAATTGGAACAAATCGATCCCATAAATGACACAAAGGCTGATGATTTTTGCGACGTGCCTTGGAACCCGGTTGATGGCTTCGTAGTCTGACAGCAAACCCAAGGCTATGGTGTACTCTCTGCGCCCGAGGAGCCCTGCGATGCGAGTTGTCATTTCGTGCGCTTGTCGAAGTGTCAATCCGGCGCGGCAGCGTGAGAGGCGAAGCAGCCGGGAAAAGCTTAGCGCGCTTGGATCGCTCCATCCCCCGGATGGAAGCGAGTCAGGAAGCGTGCGAGGAGACATTGGGCGAAACGGGGCGGATAATCCGGGCCGCCATTCTAAGTCCACGAGTCCTAATATTCGCACTTCCCGCCAAAGGAGAAGTGGCCAAGCCGTGAGAGGAGGAAGATTAGGTAGCAACACTACATGTTCGTCGTCAATCCGCTTGATATGACAGCAAGTGATTCCGCCAGCATGCTCCACAAGCCATATGCGGTTCTCGATGGATTCATTCCCGCAAAGTTGCAGCCCGAAAGCCCTATCAGCACGAACTATCGTACCCGGAACCAGCCGCGGATAGACCACCGCGTCACGCGTGCCAATCTTGGCGAAAAGATACCGCGGATAAAGTTTAGCCACTCCATTCGACGGAGCAGTGATAGCGACTCTTGTCCCGCTTAGAATGCCTGGGTTGATGATGGTTGTGCGTTCGTTGTCTAGTTGAAGCTGGAGATCGATAACTAGCCGGAGATCGAAACCACATATTCTCATCCAATCGGAGAATCGATAGCCCGTGATCTGACTCAACGCCACAATCTGACAGACACGAGGTGTGATTCCCTGTTTGAGCCTGTACGGAAAGCTGACCGGGATAAAGTAGGGGCTCTTCTTGCCATAGCGGCCGCTGCTCAGAGCCGAGAGCCCGGTCACAGTCAATCCGAGCTGCCGCAGGACGTGCTTGATCGTTGCCGAACAGCATTCAGCACTCGCTTTCGATCCGTTCGCTTCTGAAAAGGTTGGTGATCTGGGCGCGAACTCGGCAATTGAGCGATGTACAGGATCGCGCACTCGTATGGAGGTGCGCTCATCCATCAGGAGCCGTTCGCCAACCGGAAGCCGGCGAAGAGTCTCTCAGTGTGGAGTTTCCGGCCCGTTTTGCTTTTGGAGGTCTTCGATGCATTGGAGCATGTTCATGACATCGGGGTCGTTAACATCAGCCCGTCGCAACAATAACTGTTTGGCTTCGTCCGGCGTCAGCCGTTTATATGCAGGAGCGATATAGGGCTTCTTTCCCTTTGTGCTGCTTTTCTTCTCCAGAGACGCTACATGCGGGTTCATGCTGAGCTTGGTCCCTTCTCCGAACCTCATGGGATGGCCATTCCGGCAGCATCAATCCGCCAGGGCGTTCTCGGTTTTTAACCAGAAATGCGGCGATACCCACGTATCGGCTTGGACGTTTGCAGGCAGCATATACTCTGCGAACACAAAAAATAGGAAATCTGGCCTTCGTCGGTAATCCGACGAATGGAAATGACCATCGCACGCTCTCTGTTGATAGAGTCTTTGGTCACTCCATCCCTCTCTCGCTTTAGCAAATCGTTTTTCCATCTGCCGCAACCGATTCCCGCCATTCGCCCTGCTGATTTTCGGGCCTTCGGTGAAGCAACTGATCGTTCCCTTTTCGAACATGCCACAAATGGCGCTCGCAACACACGTAAAGTGCTCATCGTACCGATTTCGGTACCCATTCCAAACCGGAGACTCCCATGAAAACCCTTGTACGTCTGCTTGTCCTGAGCTTGATGTTAGCAGGAGGAATCACGACGGCTTCGTTCGCTGACGGCGGAGCCCCGCCGCCCACCTGCTCGCCCGGGCACTGTACGCAAGTCCCCACCGGTCCGGTAACCCAATAGTTCTGATCCCTTTCTTGTCTGGGGCCAACTGCTACCTTATTATGGTGTCATTCTGGCCCCATGACTTTTACCAGTGCAATAGCCCGCCTCCTCTGGTATGTGCCGCTGGCCCTGCAGATTTCGATTCTGGCAGTGATGTTGTGGCGTCAACTCTTCAAGGTATTTCCCGTCTTTTTTTCCTACACGCTTGTCGTAGTTTTGCGCGATCTCGTACTGCTTTTTCTCCCCTATAACAAGAACCTCTATTCGCTTGTCTACTGGAGCGGTGAGGGCCTGGTGGTTCTCCTCAGTCTCGCGGTAATCCTCGAGGTAGTGCAATTTCTGGTTCGTCCATTTCAGTTCTTGGCACCAGTTCTAAGGGCCACATGGATTCTAGGCGGCGTCGCAGCACTGGGGGCGATTGCGATATACATGCTCTCTGGAGGTGGAGCCCGGGCCGACCGGGTCCTGGAATCCATTGTGCTGGCTGAGCGTGCTGCCAGGCTGTTGCAGGTTTTCCTCCTGATTATCGTGATCGCCCTCTTGTCGCGGCTGGGATTAATCTGGGACCAATATACGGTCGGAATTGTTGCAGGTTTTGGTATCTACTCAGGTCTGGACCTCGCTGTATTAGAGTTGGGAGTGCACCTGCATTCTTTGACAAACAGACACTTTGTGTTATTGAGACCGGCAGCATATAATCTGGCGTCGATTATTTGGGCGGCTTATTTCTTGCGCTCGCGGGCTGAAAAGCCCTTCGTAAAAGTGCCGAATCCAGATTTGGCGGGCTGCAATCAGGCGCTGACGGATTACATTCAACAATGCTATCGGCGATACTAGTACTGGGACTCGCCCTAACGGCTCTCATTGTCGCATGGTCATTGCTAAACCCGAGGGCTCGGGATGCATGCCAGGATCGAGAGTGGGACGAGAGCGCCCATGTTATGAACGTGCAAGTTCTGCGCACCCTACTTGAGCGAAATGAATTCCGATATCTCCGGCGCACTCTTCCTCGAACAGAATTCGAAAATTGTCTTCGAAAGCGGGTGCGTCTCACACTCCAGGCTCTCCGATTGGTGGAAGACAATACCAATTCACTCATGGAATTGGCGCATCGGTCGAAAACTAATAGTGATTCGGAAGGTGCGCGCGGACCCGATGATTTACTCGCTGCCATGGTTCAACTCAGGCTGAACCTGCTGCTTGCCAGGTCCTGCCTCTATGTTCAGTGGCTTTTTCCGTCATGGGCGTTGCTGCCGGAATGGACGAAGCCGTACCAACATCTTTTGGGTTGTCTTGAACACTGGAGACTTCAGCTCCCGGTCTCTTCTTTCTGAGCGCCTGGCGCACGCTGGCCATCTGGGTTCTACGAAGCTCAACCAGCAGAGAATTGCGCCTAGCGATACAGAAATCTGTTCATGGTGTTTGGGATGATGGCCACCTCCGTCGCGAGTTCAGGCGTGGAGAAGAACATCATTGGGAGTCTTGGGTCCTGCAAAATGGAATCTGGAAAAAGGATTCGAGCGTTACGGGAAGAGCGCTCGGTCAAGCCGAGTGACATCGAGCGGATCACCCGAAGCATCGCAGACAAGAGAGAGAACCCTGACTTCTACGTTTCACATTCTACCCTTGCCGACATCGAATCGGGATCGGTTCCCAGTATTCACAAGCTGTACAGCCTTTCCCTGGCACTCGAAGTGAGCCTGAACGAACTGTTATCCGTATTTGGCATCGACGTTGTACCGCCGCCAACAGCGATGATAGAGTCGCGATCGGAGGGGTCACCTTTACGCTTTCTGTCCCAACCATCATTTCGATTTCAACTTAATTTCGATACGCAGATGGACCCCGGGGAAACCGCGCTGTTGAACGTGCAGGCACGAAACCTCGCATCTTTGCTGCCAGCCAGACGTGGACCATTCGACCCGACTCGATTTCGTTACGCACTGATCGGATCAAAAGATGACAGCATGGCGGATGTGTTGCCGCCTAGGTCTCTGGTCGAGATTGACACCTCGCAGAAAACGATTGAGACATTTGCCTGGCGCACCTTGCGTGAACGCCCGATGTACCTCGTATGGCATCCCCAGGGGCACAGTTGCTGTTGGTGTCAAATGGAGGGAAAGGAACTAAGTTTGATCCCACATCCTGTATCGCAGCAGAGAGTTCGACGATTCAAGATGCCGAACGAAGCGACGGTCATTGGCCGAGTCACCAGCGCTTGGCTCTTCCTGGAACCACTATCGGCTTACGATGTTTAAATTAGCCGGTGGTGCCCTCTGCGGCTCTCAATACCATCAATGCCACTTCCACGTTGAAGCAGAAAAGTCGCCGATAGAGCGGCACTGCGACGACCGGCGTCGTAGCTCGATATGCTTGCAACGATTGCCAGGTCTGCAAAACCTCGGTTCTCGCCATGCGCGTGTACCGGATGTATTCTTCTATTTGAGTCACATATTCCGAAATTGGAATCACCAACAAGCGCCGAAAGGTCTGAACGTGACACTCGCGTAGGCCTTCGTCTGCCATCTCCGTGCCGAGACGCTCAGAGAGACTCGGATGAAGGTAGCGGCCGCTGTTGCAATCTCGCAAAGACGCCAGATAAAGCATCCTCGTGAGGTCGTTCGGCAGGAAATCAAGTCCTGATTCCCGGACGCATTCCTCAACGATTTCCGCTGTCACTGAAAAACCCATCATTTCGTTATCCCTGAGGCGCCAAGTTTGATTGCTTCGACACAAAACCCCTTGCGGACATAAAGTCGCTGGGCGACTCAGTATCCCATGCACTGGAATGTGTTTCTTGTCGGTTCCCCGACGGCATTCGAAATTCTTTCGCCGCTCGTGAGTTTTGGGGAGAATGGCTCACAGAGGACTAGGAGGACCGAGGTGCGCCGCCAACTTACAAAATATTTGGGGGGGTTGTCAAACCGTATGACGAACAAGCCTCTTTCGCACACATCTCGCTCAGTTGTCGGACGTTCTTTGTTACTAACGGATGACGCTGTCACTCTCGAACAATTGACGCTCGGTCTACAAAAGTTCGCCATAAGTGTGGATGCCTGTCAGGACCCTGTCACCGCGGCTAGTCTCATCAACACGCGGAAATTCGAGGCTATCGTCGTCGATCTGTCACTGGGTGAAGGAGTGCCGGGGATACTGGAACGCGTTCGGGTTTCGCCTTCCAACCAAAGTTCCATCACGTTTGCCCTGATAGGGCCGGGCGAAGATTCGGAGTGGCGAGCGCAATGCAATTTCGTCATCCGCAAACCGTTGGATGAACGTGCGATGATCAGTACCTTACGGGCGGCTCTGGGTCTTATCATTCACGATTACCGGAGATACTTCCGTTGTCCAGTCATCGTTCCGGTCGTTATGAGCGCGGATAAAGGCGAGAAAATAATTTGCGAGATGATGAACATCAGCGAAGGAGGACTAGCGGTTACGACACTGGCCGAACTGAATCCAGGCATGGAAGTAACAACAGAATTCGTTCTGCCCGGCGAGACGGCTGGCTTTGAATTGCATGGCGAGATCTGCTGGTGCGACAAGAGAAGCCGCGCCGGATTGCACTTTCTATCCGTGTCCGAAGATCAGAAACGGCGCCTTCAGGGTTGGCTTTCACGAAAAATTGAGGAGGGCATCCCTCAACCCGTGGCACGATTGTTTCAGCAACAATCTGACCATACCAATCCAAGTGCCTCTGATCAAGAGTAGCAGGCCAGCTGTCTGGGCTTTCGGGGTCATTTAGCTGCTCGAGGCTGCAGCTCTTTTCAAAGATCGCTGCAACAGATCCGTCACGGCGTCGGCGGGAACGGGCCGGGAGAAGAAATACCCTTGTGCCATTTCACAGTTCAACCGCCTGAGAGTATGGATCTGCTGTTCCGTTTCCGTTCCTTCCGCAACCACCTTGAGATTCAGGGTGTGCGCCATCGCAATAATGAGCCGAACGATTTCCTGGCTGTCGTTGTCATCGTCCATTCTGGTGATGAAACTGCGGTCGACTTTCAGGCAATGCACGGGCAAGCGCTGCAGACGGCTTAGGGAGGAATAACCGGTTCCGAAGTCGTCGATGCTCAGGCGAACTCCGAGCGCTTCCAGTTCAGTAAGAATCTGAGCCGCTTTTTCTGCTTCCATCGCAGTAGTTTCCATGATCTCGAGCTGCAACATCTCGGGGGAAAGCCCTGTCTCCTGAATCGCAAAGCGGACGTCTTTTGCCAAGTCGGGCTGGGAAAATTGCTTGGGCGCTATGTTTACACTCATCGTAAGACCCGTCCGCGATGGAAAACGGAGTTGCCAGGCACGCAATTGATGACACGCGTCACGGAGCACCAGATGGTTGATGGGAAGAATAAGACCGGTTTCGTCGGCCACGGGTATGAATTCGCTAGGAGGCACGAGTCTGTCGGGGCGTTGCCAACGGCTGAGTGCTTCGAAACCAATGATTTCTCCGCTTTCTAATGCGACGATCGGCTGGTAATAGACTTTCAGCTCCCTGGATTCGATGGCTTTGCGAAGATCACTTTCCAGGGTAAGGCGACGCACTGCGTTGGCATGCATCGCCGGATCGAAGACTTCACAACGTGCTTTGCCAGCTTTCTTGGCGCGATACATAGCGAGTTCGGCGTCACGTATCAGATCTTCCGCCGCGATGTAGCTTGCGCAGCTCATGGCGATTCCGATGCTCGCAGAGACCACGACCTCCTGGCCGTTAATGACGAATGGAGCCGCACACCTCGCCAAAATCCGTTGACCGACACGAACGGCGTGCCCTACGTCCGATATATCTTCCAGGAGGACCGTGAACTCGTCGCCCCCTAACCTTGCTAATCCTTCATCGCGCACCGGCTCTGGGCTCTCAGCCGTGGTCCGGCAAACACTGTCAGTTTCTCGGAAGCAACTCAGTAATCTCCTGCCGATCTGAATCAGAAGTTCATCGCCGGCCGAGTGTCCAAGACTATCGTTGAGTATCTTGAATTCGTCCAGATCAATAAACAAGACCGCAAAGGAATAGTCTGAATGACGGCGCGCCCGGATGACGGCATGCTGCAGGCGATCCAAGAACAAGGCACGATTCGGAAGACTCGTCAATAGGTCGTGCAGCGTATGATGCGCCAGCATTTCTTCAGCTCTTTTGCGTTCGGTAACATCGCGGTTGACGATCACCAGTTTGTCGGC
>JASHQK010000360.1 GCA_030039195.1 Candidatus Sulfotelmatobacter sp. | reverse complement strand
TTTCGATGCGAAACGTCGCGTGTCCTAACCAAGTCAGCTTTACGCCGTTCAGATTCATAACCATGCAACCTCGCGTTGGCAGTCAGTATTCAGCAGTCAGCCAAATCAAAATCTTTCACGCTGGAGCGAACCGTATAAAACCGAATGCTGAGTGCTGGATGCTGACTGCTGAGTGCTTTCTTTGCTCCCGCTAGTTTAATATGAAACGCCATGAGCGACCTCAAGGTACTGATCAGACACGATGAGATTGCCAAACGCGTCGCCGAATTAGGCGCGCAAATCACCCATGATTTCGCCGGGCAATCGATCATTTTTGTCGGAGTTCTCAAGGGCGCTGCGATTTTTCTCTCGGACTTGGCACGGCAGGTGAAGCTTGATGCGACTTTCGATTTCATCGGCGTTTCCAGTTACGGCAACCGTCCGAGCCCTAAACAGGAGTTGAAGAGCGGATGGGATTCGACCGGCGAAGTGAAACTGACGAAAGACGTCGATCAGTCGATGAAAGACAAGAACGTGATCGTGGTCGAAGATATTCTCGACACGGGCCTGACGCTGACTTTCTTGAAGAAGCTGCTGCTGGCCCACCAGCCGCGAAACCTGAAAATCGCAGCCCTGCTCGACAAGCCTTCCCGACGCAAACTCCCGCTCGAAGGCGATTACGTTGGCTTCAAGATTCCTGATGAATTCGTTGTCGGCTATGGTCTCGATTATGCGGAACGCTACCGCAATCTGGCCGACATTTGCGTGGTCCCGAGGCAGTAGCGGAAAAACGCGGTGCCGCCCGCGTTTCCAGCAGTGAATAACACGGCTGCTATCATACGAACCATGAGTTCCGTCCTCTCGCAACCAGAGCGACTGCCGGTCGAGACGTTGCTGCTCGAGATCGCCGACGCGCTCGCTACCTCGCTCGATCTGGATACGACGGTGCGTCGGGTTGCCGAGCTCGTCCGCAAGGTGATCGATTACGAAATCTTTGCCATTCTCTTGCTCAACGAGAAAACCCAGGAATTGCGCTTTCGCTTTCAGATCGGCTACCCGCCGGAGATCGCCGAGCGCAGCCGCATCAAAGTTGGCGAAGGCGTTACGGGGCAGGCCGCGCAATCGCGGCAGGCGGTTCTGATTGATGATGTCACGAAGGATCCACGCTATATCGCCGCCGTGCCTAATGTGCGTTCCGAACTGGCCCTCCCGTTGATCACCAAGAACCGGGTGATCGGGGTAATCGATATTGAGGCACGAGAGCCCGGCTATTTCACTGAAGAACACAGCCGCTTACTCACTCTGGTCGCTTCGCGCGTGGCCGTGGGAATCGAAAACGCCCAGCTCTACACTCGCACCACCAAGCAGGCGCGAATTCTTCTGCTGCTCAATGAAATCGCCCGCGAGCTAACCTCCATTCTGAATCTCGACGAACTTCTGGGCCGCATTGCCGAGCTGGTGCGGAAGCTGATCGATTACCAGATGTTCAGCATCGTTCTGCTCGATGCCACGGGCCAGAAGCTCCAGCATCGCTTTTCACTGCGCTTCAATGAGAACATCCACCTGAAGCATGAGATCCCGCTGGGCCGCGGACTCGTCGGCATTGCGGCCGAGACCATGCGGGCCATTCTGGTTCCCGATGTGAGCAAAGACCCGCGCTATATACAGGCCAATCCGGAAACTCGATCGGAACTGGCGGTCCCGCTGATTTACAAGAACAAGGTCATCGGCGTTCTCGATCTGGAACACACGCGCCGGGGATTTTTCACCGAAGACCACCAGCGGACGATGACCACACTCGCTGCGCAAATCGCGATCGCGATTGAAAATGCCCGCTTGTATGAGGAAATTGGACGGCAGGAGCGGCGGCTGGAGCGGGATCTCTCGCTGGCGCGAGAACTGCAAATGCGCCTGTTGCCCCAGACGCGACCGAAGCTTGCTCATCTTGATGTAGCCGCGAAATTCGTCCCGGCACGCACCATTGGCGGCGATCTCTACGACTTCATTCCTTACTCGTTGTCCCGACTCGCGCTCGTTGTCGGCGATGTCAGCGGAAAAGGCGCACCGGCAGCCATCTATGCGGCGCTGGTGGGCGGAATTCTGCGCTCCCACGCACCTATTGAACCCTCGCCCGCAGAGATGCTTTCGGCAGTGAATTTGTCGCTGGCGGAGCGCCGGATCGAGGCCCAATTCGTCTCTCTGATCTATGCGGTGTGGGATGACGAACAGCGCTTACTGACCATGGCCAATTCGGGTTTGCCTCGACCGCTGCACGTGCAGGGTGGGAAAATCGAAGTGATCGAAGCCACCGGCCTGCCGCTCGGATTATTCGATGAAGCCGAGTATGACGAGTTCAAATTTCGCATGAAGCCCGGAGACATGTTCGTCTTCTTCAGCGACGGCATTCTCGATGCCCGCAACCGCAAGGGCGAACTTTTCGGTCGCGGCCGGGTGGAAAAGATTGTCGCCGATTGCGCGCAGAAGTCGGCCGACTGCGTGGTCAACTCACTGTTCGAGGCTGTGGCCGAGCATTCGGCGGGCGTAGAGACGTTCGACGACCAGACCGTCGTCGCGATTCGAGTACGCGGGCCGCACACTTCCGCCAAGAAAAAATGACTGCCCGGATGGAGAGTCCCCGACTAGAACGCCCGCCCGGATTTGTTTTCCGCGAACTGAAGCGCGCCGGGGCTCGGATTCCAGCTTCCCGGAAGGGCAGAGAGAAAGCCTGCCCTGAGCTTGTCGAAGGGTGGGACAGCCGAAGCGTTTTGCACTGCGAGGAAATTCCTTTGCCGCGCCTGGCCGAGCAATTCGGTACACCGCTTTACGTCTACTCGGCTACGGCGATTCGCGAGTGCTATCGCGCCTTCGATGCGGCCTTTCACGAACTGCCCCACACCATTTGTTACTCGGTCAAGGCAAATTCGAATCTGAGCATACTTCGGCTTCTCGCCAAGCTGGGATGTGGATTCGATGTGGTCTCCGGTGGCGAGCTGGAGCGTGTATTGTCCGCTCATCGAGGAGCTGCGAAAAAGGTCGTGTTTTCCGGCGTGGGAAAAACGCGCGCCGAATTAACCGCAGCGTTGAAAGCCGGAATTCTGCTTTTCAATGTGGAAAGCGAATCGGAACTGGCAGCCCTCGCCGAATGTGCGCAGGCAACACGAGAGTCGGCGCCGGTAGCGTTACGCGTGAATCCGGATGTTGCCGCTAAGACTCATCCCTATATTTCGACCGGCTTGCATCAGCACAAATTTGGAATTCCGATTCGTGACGCGCGAGCACTATATGCCAGAGCCGCGAGTTCGAAGAGTTTGATCGTGCGCGGCGTCAGCGTGCATATCGGTTCGCAGATTATAGACGTCTCTCCCTTCGGCGAAGCTATGGCGCGCGTTGCGGAATTGGTACGCGCTTTGCGCAGCGACGGTTATAAGATCGAATTCATCGACGCAGGCGGCGGGTTGGGAATCGCATACGAAAAGGCAAACGCCGCTGAGTTCTCCGAAAGTGTCGTGGCCTACGCGCGAGCCATTGCCGAGCCTTTGCGCGATCTCAATGTGCATCTGCTTCTGGAGCCCGGCCGCTCGATCCTGGGTCCAGCGGGAGCCTTGATCACAACGGTGATTTATCGCAAGGCAAACAACGGAAAGCAATTTGTCGTGGTCGACGCCGCCATGAATGACCTGATTCGTCCGGCGTTGTACGGCGCGTATCACGAGATTGAGCCCGTTTGCCTTGACGATGCCGCGCCGCGGGAAGTTGTCGATGTCGTCGGTCCCATCTGCGAGACTGGAGACTTTCTCGCGCGCGGGCGCGAATTGCCGAGGGTCAAGGAAGGAGACCTGCTTGCGGTTCTGGACGCGGGCGCTTACGGAATGGTGCTCTCGTCGAACTACAACAGCCGTCCGCGGCCGGCAGAAGTACTGGTTTCAAGAAAATCAGTGAAGGTGATCCGGCGGCGGGAGAAGATTTCGGATTTGATGCGAAATGAAGTCTAGATCGGGCTTTGACTCTTCAGATCTCCCGTTCCCCCCACTTCAACTTGCTCCGCAGGACCTGAAAAAAATCGGTTCCCGTGCGAAACAGGCTCACATGATGTTCCGAGCGGCGACAGCGAACCCGATCTCCGTCGCATAGATCGAGGCCCGGCTGGCCATCGAGGCTGAGATAGGCCAGCTCCTGCTCGCTGCGGAGCAGGATCTCGATTTCCACCGAATCGGGCACGACCAGCGGCCGATGGGTCAGGGCGTGCGGCGCGACGGGAGTGATCACGAACGCATTCACGGTTGGCATCAGCACCGGTCCGCCCGCCGACAGCGAATAGGCAGTCGACCCGGTAGGAGTTGCAATGATCATGCCATCGGCGCGGTAGCTGGAGACGAACACTTTGTCGATGAACAATTCATATGTATTGAGGCGAGCAATCGCCGTCTTGTTCACGACCGCATCGTTGAAAACATAATAACTGTGCAGGACTTTGTCGCCGCGTAACAGTTGGCACTCCATGAGCGAGCGGCGGTCGACTTGCGCTCGCCCTTGGGTGATGGCTTCGAGCATCGGGTAGAGCGATGGCAAAGGAACTTCGGTCAGGAATCCGAGCGATCCCAAATTCACGCCCAGCAGCGGAACGTCGATGGGAGCAGTAGCGCGAGCGGCTGAAAGCAAGGTGCCGTCGCCTCCCAGCACAACGACCAGATCCAGCGGCCGGGAAGCCATCTCCGTCCTCGGCACCACCTCCGGACCATTCGCGTATTCCGCAGACTGCTCATCCACAATCACCCGGTAGCCGTGATCGGCGAGCCAGGCGAGAAGCCCGGGCATGACTTCCCCGATATTGAAGTGGTCGGGACGGGAAATC
>JASHQK010000359.1 GCA_030039195.1 Candidatus Sulfotelmatobacter sp. | reverse complement strand
CACATCTGCTAAGAAAGATGGCAGCGCGGCGCTCGATTCCAGCACACGATACCAAGGCTTCTCCTTCGGACGCGGACTGGCCCATGCACTCAACTGGGTAAGAGCAGCCTGATTCGTTTTGAGATTGAAGTGAACCGAGCATTGCGCTGGCGTTCCACATCCACGCGGCATTTCGAGCGAACCGGTCCACAGGGAGTTTGCCGCTTTCGCGCTTAATTTCTCCACTCGTACGCTGTCAGGCAGAAGTTGCATGTCGGCCGACAGAACTTCGACCGGCCCCTCGGTGCCCCGAAGCGGAATACGCACATCTCTCAGCTTTGCTGTACCCGTGACTACGGGTCCGGAGAACCCCTGGGCGCCACCGCCCCAGCCCGGCCAGAAGCCGCGGATATGCAAGTCCGATTGCATTTCTCCCACCGCCGCCGTCTGCAATGCCGGGATGCCCACGAGTCGGCCCCCGGCCAGCGTTTTGCCAATCTCGCTTTCGCCCGCCAGCACCACCTCGTAGCCGGCACGGTTGATCCAGCCGCCGGCTGTCAATTTTCCAACTCCGGCGGGGAACGGGCCGATCACGATCTGCGGCCCCACCGGGAAAGTCATCGACGGAAATTTCTTGTGGAATGCCTTGACATTCGCCGCAAATCGCGGGGACGAGCGGGCGGTCAAGACGAATGCAATCGTTCCCGGTTCGACCTCGGCGCTCGCGGCGGCGGAGGCAAGGCGGAGATTTTCGATCTCGCCTCGGCCTTCGAATCGTTTTTTCGATAGCGCGTCGTTGCACTCAAAAGTCAGGCTTCCCTCAAGCGCGCCCTGTACGGCAAGATCGGGGGGAATATTTTTCTTAGCACGGCGCATCAGTGCGACCAGCGCACTTGCCGGCACACGTTCCGCATTCAGGATCAGGCCATAGTCGTGGCTTCCGGGAAGACCCGCATCTCCCTTCAGGCTGACCATTCCGCCGGCCACCGGCGCGCTGCACAGAATTTCAGAAAACATGCGATCCACGGAACTGTATTGCGCCTCACAGTGCGCGGCCAGACGCAAGACGTCTCCGCTGGTGATGTCGTAGCGGCGGAAATCCTGGATGGAAGTGTCGCCCGCGACCGCCAGCTTCGCCGGCGTGCCCGTAAGCGTCACTTCGAACTGCACGCCGCCTCGCCAACCCTGATCGATGCCGCTGATCAACTTTGTAAGCTGGCCCAGCTGCGGCCGGTCCCATTCAACGCTGAAATTCAGCGGGGTATCGCGAAGCGTAGCCGCCCGCTTCCAAGCGCCGTCCAGGCGAAGAATGCCGGTGTCGTTCAGATTCAGGTCCGTGCGCACTGGCTGCGCCTTTAGCCGGACTCCCCAAGCGTCTTCCGAATCCTGCCAAAGGGAAAAATCGGCATTGGTCAGTGCATAGGGTTTTTTCACCCGGCCATTCATGAAATTGATCCGCCCCGAGGTGCCTTCAATATAAGGAAATGCTGGACGCGGCTCGAGTGTCGGCTTAGCCGTCGGAGCCAGCGGAACCTGAGCCGTACGTTGTACGAGTGTTTCCAGATTCCAGTGGCCATCGGGCCCGCGCACCAGATTCAGGCTGGGATCAGTCATGTCGAGACGGGCGATCTCCAGCCTCCCCCGCAGCAGCGACGTCAAACGCAGCGCCGCCGTCACTTCGCCAGCTCGCAGCATGGGCTCGGCGCCGTAAGCCGGATCGTCATAGACGACGAGATTTCCCAAGTCGAATCCCGGCCGCGGCAGCAGTTGGATGTGAACGGAACCAATGTCCACTCGCCGCCCCACTCCTGAACTGATGGAAGCGATGATGCGCGACTTCAGGCGCGACGCGCCCGGACGCAGCAGGAACAGGAGCAGCACAACGACTGCCACGACCGCCCAGTGCCGCTTGGAAGAGAAAAGCTTCAACGCGCCCTCACTGCAGGCTGAGGCGCTTCATCGTACTAGACTGAAGGTCCGCTGCCAACGTGTCTGGTCGAAGAAATGAATGATGATCCGGCCCACGAACAGAATGCGATCGCTCCACGCCGTCTTCTGATATTGATCCTCCGGCGTCTCAAATGACCAATAAATGAACATGGGCCGGCCAATGATGTTTTTCCGCGGAATGAAGCCCCAATACCGGCTGTCGAGGCTCACCCCGCGATGATCGCCCATCGCAAAATAATGATCCGGCGGCACGACGAGATCGCCGCTTTGGACGTATTGCGGCATGTCAACGATCCAGTTGGGATACACGCCGTATTCGTCGGAAGGAGGGATCGCCGGAAAATTATTGCGATACTCATCCGCCGAATTGTCGCGGTCGTGCAGCACGTAGGGCTCGTTCAGCGCCACGCCATTGCGATACACCACGCCATCGCGAAGATGGATGCGGTCGCCGGGAGCGCCGATAATGCGTTTCACCACATACAGGCCGGGCTCGGCCGGTGAGAGGAACACGACGATATCGCCAAAGCGCGGGTCGCGATAGGGAAGAAGCGGGCCGAGCCAGTTCGTTCGAGGCGCAAACGAGATGCGGTTCACGAAAACGTGATCGCCGATCAGGAGGGCGTTCTCCATCGAACTGGAAGGAATTTCGAAGGCCTGGACGACAAATGTGATGATGAAGAGTCCGGTCACCAGGACAGCGCATAACGAGGCCAGAAATTCGACGGTCGTTTCCTTTGGCTTCTCCTCAGCTTGGTCCTGTGGCTCTTCCCGCCGCGCTTTCTCCGGCAACACAGCTGCATCTGAATTTTTCGTCTTAGGCACTCGTGTCTTCCGTCGACCCCAGGGGCTAAAGCCTGCGTCTTTGTTGGTCTCCGATGGCACGGTTGAAGCCGTACCCTTCCAAATCATCTGCAATGCCAGCTCTAGTGTACCAGCCGGAGCGTGCGATTCCAGCGCGTAATCTGGAAGAAATGCGTCACCGCATACGCCAAGTGACTCATTCTTCCCGCTACAGTTGGCGACGGATTCTGGTCCCAGTCGCGCACCGACCAGTAAATGATCAGTGGCCGACCCACAACATTCTCGCGCGGCACGAATCCCCAGTAGCGGCTGTCCTGGCTGTCGTCGCGATTATCTCCCATCACGAAATAGTCGCCCTGAGGAATGATCAGTTCGCCATCGTCGACGAGCTTCCGCATCTCCAGCCACCACTTCCCTTCCATCCCCAGGGCCGGAATATCGGTCCGCGGAAAATTGTCGCGAAACATGTTATTCGGCGGCTCCAGATAGCGCACGTACGGCTCGTCGAGCGGCTTGCCGTTGATCCAGACTTTCTTATTGATGAGCCGCAGCCGGTCTCCGGGAACTCCGATCACGCGCTTTACGAAGTGCTGTGTGGGATCGACCGGATACAAGAACACGATGATGTCGCCGCGGCGAATTTTCTGATAAGGCACCAGATAATCGCCCAGCCTGCCGCCGCCGTAGCAAAGCTTATTGACCAGCAGGTAATCGCCCACCAGCAGCGTATTCTCCATCGACTGCGAGGGAATCTGGAACGCCTGCACGATGAAAGTAATGACGAAGACTGCAATGACAATCGTGCCCAGAAGAGATTCAATCGAGCTGATCAGGTCGCTTCCGATGGTTCTGACGATGGGGCGCGGTGGAGAGTCCATGACTTCTATTTTTCTGCCAAATCTGCCGGATTTTTCGTTTCCGTCTTCGATCGCGCTGCCAGCGAGGTTAGCAACTGCCGCGCCGCATCCTGTTCCGCGTTCTTCTTGGTCGAGCCTTGCGCCCGTCCTACCAGCTCCGGATTCTTGCCGCTCTTCATATTCAGACGGGCTTCCACAGTAAACGTTTTGCTATGCTCAGGGCCGCTCTCCTCGACCAGTACGTAGGCCGGTTGCGGAAGGCCGAGGCTCTGTAATGCCTCCTGCAGCGCCGATTTGAAATCCGTCAGCGGCAGAGTTTCGCCTTGCCTGGCCATGCGCTCCAGTTCCGGTTCGACAATGTTGCGCAAAACAAAGTCGCGGGCAATCTCAAACCCGCCATCCAGATAGATCGCAGCCAGGATCGCCTCCAGCGCATCCACCAGCAGAGCAGTCTTACCCCGGCCGCCGCTTTTTTCTTCGCCCCGGCCGAGCCGCAAATAATGGCCCAGCTCTAACCGCTGCGCCACCTGGATGAGATGACGCTCGCTCACCAGATGCGCCCGCAATTTTGAAAGTTCCCCTTCGCGGAATTGCGGAAACCGCCGGAACAATTCTTCGCTGGTCACCAGCGACAAAACCGCATCGCCAAGAAATTCGAGTTGCTCGTTGTCGTTGACTTTGTACTTATGTTCGCCTGCGCGTTGCGATTCCTGTTCGCGGGCTTGTGAACTATGCGTGACCGCCTGCTCGATGATGGCGCGGCGCCGGAAATGATGGCCGAGCGCATCCTCAAGCCCCGAAATTTCCCTTTCTTTCATGCAGAAGACTTTCGAGAGGACGGCATCCCCGAGGCGGAGTCCAATCGTTACGGTGCGCCGCTGCCTGGTTTCGCTCGATAGCCCTTAATTCTTTGTAGGTGTGCTCTGGCCCGGCGCGGTGCCGCTGTTCAGTTTCGTCAGGCGATCCTGCTCTGCGCGCGCCGCTTTGCCGGCCGGAGAATCGGCATGATCCTTCGTCAAATCCACGGCCTGATTGGCATACTTCAAAGCCTCAGGGAACTTATTCTGCATGTCGAGCGCGACCGCCAACCGCAGCACGGCAACCGCATCCGGTTGCTGCGGAAAGGCGTCAATCGACTTGCGCAGATTCGTCTCCGCGTCCGGCCAGTTCTTATTGTCGGAAGCAATCGCCCCCAGAACGGCATAGGCATTCGAGCGCAGGAACCCTTTGTAGGCCGCCAGTTGCTCCGGCGGATATCCGCTGGAGGGAACATCGGTATCAATCGTCGACAGAGCGCGCTCCGCATCTTTCTTTGCCTCCGCGAGCCGCTGGTCTTTATCGAGATCGGTGTCGCGCGTCCGCTCCGCCAGCACCTGCGCCACTCCAATCAGCGCCTCCGGATCATCCGGATCATAGGTCAACGCCTTCTGCGCCATCTCCATCATCTTGTCGGCGTTGTTGGCCTGCTGATAGCGCTGCATCGCCGTCTTATAGAGCATTACGCGTAGTTCGCTGTCAGGATATTTTGTCGCGAAGTCGTCGGCTGCTTTCTCGGTGTTGGCGGCGTCGGTCAGTGACATTGCAGCTTTGTAGTCATTGAACTCCGGCTGAGTCTTCGCCTGCGGCGGACGCTTCCCGGCAGGCGCAGCTGGCGCTGGCGCCGTCTGCGTTTGGCCAGGCTGCGTTTGCCCGGCCTGCGTATTCTGCGATGTGGTCTTGTCCTGCGCCATAGCCCACACGCACGTTCCCAGCACTGCGATCACCACCGCTGCTCGCATGATGCATTCTCCTCGTGGCACACGTTTTCTCATCCGCTACTCGATTCCTCTGATCACTCGGGATAACCGTGCATTTTACAGCATCGCACCCTGCCAGTACGGTGAGAACTGAATTCATCACGAGGGAAACTAAGTAACAC
>JASHQK010000358.1 GCA_030039195.1 Candidatus Sulfotelmatobacter sp. | reverse complement strand
GCGTGGCTCGCCGTCGGCACGGGCTTGCTCTATCTGCTTTGGGGATTTTTCAGCGGACACTTCCGCCGCAACCTCATGCCTTCCAGCTTTTCGCTGAGCGACCTGCGCGCCTCGATCACGAAGCGTGTGCGTTTCGCGCGTCCGGGCGAAGAAGAGGCGTGGTCGTACAACGTGCTGCAGCGGCTGGCATATCTGGTCGTAATTTTCGTGCTGTTTCCGCTGATGATCTGGACCGGACTGGCCATGTCGTTTGGATTTGACGCGGCGTTTCCGCTTGCGGTCCGGCTTCTGGGAGGGCATCAGACGGCGCGCTCAATCCATTTCATCGTCACGATTCTGCTGGTTCTGTTCCTGCTGATTCACATCGTGATGATCTTTGTTGCCGGATTCCGAAGCCGCATGCGGGCCATGATCACAGGGAGAATGATTACGGCGAGTGCCGATTCACCGAAGCTTCCAATGGGTGTCATCGCCGAGAAGCGCGGGTAAGAATGAATGCCGAGCTGCGCTCGGCCGGACAGCCGAGGCGGCTGTCCCTACATGAACTCGAACGGGTGAACTTATGAGCGAGATTTCGCGACGCAAACTGATCACTGGCGGAATTGCAGTCGCGGCGGGCGCATCGGCCGTAGCCGTGGCGGTGAAGCTGGCGCAGCGGCATGGGCTCATCCCGCCCGACGCGGGGGTATTTTACGGTCCCGGCGAAACGCTGACCTACGCGGCGCAGCGGCTATTGAATCGTCATGCGATGGCACGGGAATTTTCCCGCGACCAGATCTCGGCCAATCCATTTGCGAACGAAGTTGATCCCTTGGGCGACGAATTTAAGCACTTGCAGGCCGCAAACTTTGTCGACTGGAAAGTGACGGTCGACGGCATGGCGGCGCGGCCGACGACATTTTCGCTGGCCGAGATCAAGAGTTTCCCCACGAATTCGCAGATTACGATGATCGGCTGTGAAGAGGGATGGACCTACATCGCGGAATGGACGGGAGTGCCGCTCTCATACATTCTCGACCGAGTTGGCGCGCTGCCGCAGGTGCGGTACGTGGTCTATCGATCGTTCCAGCACGGTTGGTGGGAAAGCATCGACATGGCGGACGCGTTGCATCCGCAAACCGTCCTGGCAACCGGCATGAACGGCAGCGAACTTCCCGTCCCGTTCGGAGGGCCGGTGCGGCTGCGCGTCCCGCGGCAACTCGGCTACAAGAGCATCAAATACATCAACCATCTGACGCTCACCGACAACCCGAAACCGTTCGGTAAAGGTGGTACAGGCGGATCTGCCTCCGATGCCGGCTACGCCTGGTACGCAGGCATTTGACAGTTTAATTTGCCCTGGTATCTGGTGCCGTCCGCTGGAAGCGGACTCGGTTCGTTATCACTTCTGCTTTCCCGCCACTGAGCCTGCCCTGGGCGAAGCCGAAGGGTGGCGGGCTTTCCCATTGCGCCGCTGCGCGGCTGGTTCAGCATCTCTGCCAACAGCGCGGGCAAGAGTGCCCGCGCCACATACGAACTACTTCACTCCCTTTTCCGGATTCCACGACCCTTGCAGCTTGCGCACGTAAACGATCTGTCCGACGTGGTAGGCATTGTGCGTGCAGATATTGGCGATCGTGGGCGCGATTTCAGCCAGCTTTTTATCGTCCGCAGATTGGACCAGCTTCTCCAAATCGGTCATCACCTCATCGAGCTGCTTGACGGTGTCGCTCCATTGTTTGTCGTCGAAGTTGGTGAAGGTTTCGTCGTTGTTGCCGCTGAACTTTTCCTGCTTCTCGCCTTTGAGTTGTTGCAGAGCACGGCGATTCCAGAAGAGCAGGTGATAGGTGAGCTGCCCGGCGGAATGGAGATCGCCCTTAGGCTGCCAGTTGGCCTGCTCGGCGGTGAGCCCGTCGACGGCCACGTCGATGGGAACGAACCAGTCCGCCTTGTTGTGGGTAGTAACGAGCTCGTGCATCAGGATGCTGCGCAGAGTCGCAGGCTTCTGCTGATTTTGGGCATAACAGGGTGATGAGAACGCTACAGCCAGTGCCACAACGATGACCGCGATGGAATGCTTCATGGAGTGCTCCTTAATCGGTATATCCGGGTTGTGCCCACTGCAATTGATGAAAGTGCTCATGCATCGGGTGAAGAGGCATGGAGTGCTCGCCTTACTCTCGCTATGAATGCATTTTCACGGTTTGCACGTTTCGCCTCAGCCTCCTCAGGATGACGTGCTTACAATGATGTCAATGCCAGGAGAGAGCTTCGTGTAGAACATATAAGAAACCTAATAGACCGACAAATGCTACAACGATGAATGAAGCACCTATGATCTGGGTAAGCGTCCATGAGGAGTTGCGTCTGCGCCAGAAGTGAAACGCAATTCCACCAAAGACCAGCCCCACACCAGCTACCAAGATCGCTGTTACGACCGAGTTCGAAGGCTTGAAATCCATCCCCCTGTTCCACCAAGAGGATGTGCGTAACCATATCCACAGGCCACCGATGACAAGCACTAAACTCAGGCCAAGGCTTAAAACGGCCGTGAACAGCTTGAGTGTCCATTGGACCAGGCCTATCTGGGCCTTGGCATCAACCATTTTGCGCGTTTCCATGAGGTCAAACATTCTACTGAATAGGGTTGGGTCTGGTAATTGTCGTAAAAATCCCCCTTAGCGCAGGCTCTTCGCTGCGCAACAGACGCTTGCTCAGGATGACAACAAAACTGCACCACTACCAGCATATTTACTTGGTGGGTGTTTCAGCTACAGACCCGGTGGCGCTTACCGCAACGAGCTGGCGATCGCCGCCAGCGCGGACTCGATCGCGTCGGCTTTGGGCGCGCCGCCCTGAGCCATGTCTTTTGTGCCGCCGCCGCGGCCGCCGAGCTTCGCGACGACTTCTTTCATTAGCGATCCCATGTCGTAAGGCTGGCCAGGGGATTGCGCGAATACCAGCGACGGCTGCGGTGAAGTGGTTGCCAGCAGCGCAACCGCGTTGGGAGCGAGGCGCGTCAATTTCTGCGCCAGCAGCTTGATGGCATTCAGGTCGCGATCGGCGAAGGTGTGCACGATCAGCTTGTGTCGGTTGGCTTCGGGAGTTTCGGCCAGCATAGTTGCGGCTTGCGCGGCGGCGAGTTCCTCTTTCGACTGCTCGGCTTGTTTGCCGAGCGCGCGAATCTCATCGAGCGCTTTGCTGGTCAATTGCGGGACGTCATAGATGTGCGCGGAAAACATCGCGGCCGCTTCGGTCAGCGTCGTGAAATCGCGGCGGGCGGTGGCGACGGCGCGTTGGCCAGCGACGAACTCCACGCGCCATCCCTGACGCACTTTCTCTGCCTTGCGCAGCAGGATGCAGCCGATCTGTCCCGTCTGATTGACGTGGGTTCCGCCGCAGGCGCTGAGATCGAAATCGCGAATGTCGATGATGCGCAGCTCGTTTCCCCTCCCAGGTTTCGCAACACCGGCGAAACCCGGGGCACCCATGGCCGGTGGAATCTTCCGCAAGCCCAGCTTCCCTGCTTCTTCGCGGGTGACGAAACGAATTTCGACGGAGCGATTCTCGAGAATGATTTCGTTGGACAGGCGTTCGGCAGCTTCGATCTGGTCTTTCGTCAGCGTGGGCGTGTCGAGATCAATCGAGCAATAATCGTCGGCCATGTGGAAGGAAACCGTGCGCATATGGAACAGGCGGACGAATGCAGCCGAGAGTACGTGCTGTCCGGAATGCTGCTGCATGTGATCGCGGCGGCGGGTGGCGTCGATCTGGCCGCGGACGCGGGTTCCGGGCTTTGCGTCTTTTATTGGAGCATCGAGATAGTGGACGATGCGGCCGTCTTCGGTCTCGGCAACTTCGGTGACTTTCAAGGTTTGCGGCAGGCTCGCTCCGCTCGCCGGGCGGACGGAGGCCGCCCCTACATGGATCAGACCGGTGTCGTGGACTTGCCCGCCGCTGGTGGGATAAAAAGCCGAGCGGTCGAGAATCAGCGCGGGGCGCGGGTTTTCGGCGACTTCGTGGATTTCCGCGTCAAAGTCATAGAGGAAAGAATCGCGATAGTAGAGGCGGTCGGTCATTCGAATGTCCATTCTAACGGCGGGTAATGTGGGAATGAAACCGTGCTTTGTGCGCCAAGACCGGCTTCAGTTAGCCATGCAGTCGACCATCGCTCATCGTATAATGCGCGAGCACTGCTGAGGAAATGTGTGAAAACGAATCTTTTGAGCCTGGTGGCGTCTTTCCTATTTGTCTCTTTCGCTTTCGGTGCGGTGGCTTGCTTCGCTCAATCGGACGGCCAGGATCATGCGCCGGCGCAGACCACCGGGTCAGCACGTTCGAATATCCAACTGGAAAATTGGACCAAGCCCCAACCCGGTTGGCTGTATGTTCTCGATCCCAAACCCGGATCGGGCTGGCCGGGTGGGCGCATCTGGTTAGTCGAACCGGAAGCCGGCAAAGTAATGGGAAGCATTCGCACGGGCGACAATGCGGACTTTGCGCTGTCGCCGGATGGAACGCGCCTCTATGTTGCGTCGACAGTCGAGGGCGACTCCAGCGAGATGGCGGTGATTGACGTCGTCGCGGGCACGGTCGTCAAAAGTGGCACGGTGAACAGCCGGGCAGTGACCGACGCTCTGCTGCCGCCATTTTCCACCATGGCAGTTTCGGGCGACGGATTGGCATTGCGCGTCCTGATCGATACACCCGATCCGCCCGACAAAGACGCGTTTATGTTTGCCACGTTTGACACGAACACGGGTGAGTTTGTGTCCGGTATCGTGCACCTGGGGAATTGCGGTCCCGGACGCTTCATCTCCTACCCAGCCGCGGATCATTTCGATGTTTTCTGCCCCAGAACGAATCGGATCCGGCTGATTCAAGTGGATAACGATTCACGCGAAATCAGGAACGTTGATGTCGTGCTGCCATGGGAAAGGCGAGACGGCGTGGGTGAGGCGATTGCGATTCCCGGAT
>JASHQK010000357.1 GCA_030039195.1 Candidatus Sulfotelmatobacter sp. | reverse complement strand
ATCGCGTCCTTTGCGGATCAGATCGTCGGCGCTGTCGCGATGCGACACGCGCACCACATCCTGCTCGATGATCGGCCCATCGTCGAGATGCTCGGTTACATAATGACTGGTCGCGCCAATTAGCTTCACGCCCCGTTCAAACGCCTGATGATACGGCCGTGCTCCCACAAACGCGGGCAGGAACGAATGATGAATATTGATAATCCGCTGCGGATAGCGATTGACAAACTCGTTCGACAGAATCTGCATGTAGCGCGCCAGCACCATGAAATCCGGACGATGCTCGGCAATCAGCGCTTCGATCCTTGCCTCCGCTTCCACTTTGTTGTCTTTGCTGACCGGCACAACTTCATACGCGACCTTGTAGAACTCGGCAATCGGCCCCGCATCGGGATGATTCGAAATGATCAGCGGAATTTCGCAATGCAGCTCGCCGCTCTGCTGCCGATAGAGCAGATCAACCAGGCAGTGATCAAACTTTGAAACGAAAATGATCATCCGCGGCCGCCGCGCCCCCAGCGCTAGGCGCCACTTCATCTGGAAAGATTCGGCAACCGGCGAAAACTGTTTGCTGAAATCGGAGAGGTCGGGCTGCGCCGGGTCGAACTGTGAAAGATCAATGTCGAAATCTTTGGGATCAAACTCCACGCGCATGAGAAAGAGACCGGATTCTTCATCGGCATGCTCGTCGGCGTGCAGAATGTTTCCGCCATGGCGATACACGAAGTCGGCGATAGTCGCGACTTCTCCCTTGCGGTCAGGGCAAGAGATGAGAAGAATGGCGGAGGGCTTCATCGATGGACGTCGGCTTTATTGCAACTACTGAACCTTGATCGAAACCCATTTCCTGCCCTCGTACAGCTTGTAGCCATCGCCGTCCTCGATCAGTTTCAGGGGCACGGGACGCTTCATCTCGTGATCGGTCTGAAAGGCGGTGCTGAGCAGGTCATTGTTGGCCACATCCATGACTACAAAGTTGCCGTCTGCGGTGAATCCGAAGCCATATTCGCCTGGCGTAAGATCGGTTCCGCCGATGTTGAGCTTGTTTTCCGTGATCAGCATTCCCTGGTACTTCTGCTGGACCGAGGTCGCATACCCTGAAGCGTCCACCAGCGCAGCCAGCGTCATTTTGGAATCCGCAAGTTGAAAGCCGACGCCATTGCGCAGTTGCACCGGCGCTTTCTGTCCCCGGAAAAAGAACTCGGTCGGAGTCGCCTTATCGAGTTCCTCTCGGCTGAGGACGTGCTTGGTGGCCTGCTGCGCGACAGCGGCTGCGGCGGTGAGAGCGAGAACGATAAGAATCGAGAGTCGAATGGTTTTCATAGTGTTGATCCTGGCAGATCGAAGATTGAGAAATGCTCACGGCAACTCTAACGATTCTGACTGGTACGTGCAACCTGCACCGACGTATCACAGCCCATCGACTAAAGTTTCCCCGACTCGACAAGCGATAGCGCTTTGTTTAGTGCTTTGAGAATCTTCTGGCGTTTAGGTTCTTCCATCAAATACATTGGCAGGCGCTCAAACCAGCGTTCGACGTCCCACCCACGGAGTTTTCTCCAGTCTTTTCCCAACTGGCCCTCCGCACGCTTCGCAGGGATTCGGCTGCTGGGGCGAGTCTTATGTTCGTAGTACTTGATGCACTCTCGTAATTGCTCAACCTTGCTGAAGTTAAATGTGAAGGACGCGACGCTAACGACGATAACATGGTGCGGAATGAGGCTCTCCGTGCCGTCCAGCCATTTGACTTGCTCTTTGGATATTCGCGCCATGGCTGTATTTTCGCACGGGAATCACCGCTTCAACGCCTTCACAATCTCTCTTGCCGCGTTCGCGCCTGACCCTCCCGTCAACCCCGCTCCGGGATGCGTTCCACTTCCGCACAAATATAAATTTTCGATCGGCGTGCGATAGCGTGCCCAATCGAGCAGCGGACGCATCGTGAAGAACTGATCGAGCGCCAGTTCACCGTGAAAAATCTGTCCGCCGGTCAGCCCGTACTTTTCTTCCAGATCAAGCGGCGTGATGATCTGGTGCGTCAAAATCAGTTCCGGCAGATTCGGCGCGTATTCGGCCAGAGTCTGCACGACGGTTTGCCCGAGCGCCTTGCGCTGCTGCTCCCAATCGCCTTTCAGCTTGCATGGCGCATATTGCATGTAAATCGACATCACCTGCTTGCCTTCCGGCGCAAGCGTCGGATCGGTCAGAGACGGAATCGCGATTTCCAGATATGGCAGGCGCGAGAAATTGCCGTACTTCGATTCGTCAAACGCCCGCTCCAGATAGTCGATCTCGTGGCCGATCTGAATTCGCCCCTTAAGTGCAGACGAGTCGCCGTTTTTCAGCGCGGTGAACTGCGGCAATCCTGCGAGCGCGAGATTGATCTTGGCGACGGTTCCGTTGGCGCGATAATTCTGCAATCGTTGCACGAAATCCGGAGAAAGATGCGTAGGATCAGTGAGCTTGAGCAGCGTTCGCTTGGGATCGGCATTGGAAATCACCGCCCGCGCGTGGATCTCTTCTCCCGTAGAAAGCAGCACGCCAGTAGCTGAGCCGTTCTGCACGCGAATTTCGATCACTTCCGCGCCGGTACGAATTTCCGCACCTGCGGCTTTCGCCGCGTTGGCCATCGCATCGGTGATTGCGCCGATCCCGCCCGCAGCGGAGTATGTCCCTCCTGCGGGATGCGGATCTCCCGCCGCTCGAATCAGAAAAACCAGCGCACTTCCCGCCGACCACGGGCCGAGAAAAGTTCCGAACACTCCACGCGCGGCAATGACGGCGCGCAGCAACTCGGTCTCAAAATACTCTGCCGCCAGATCGGCCACGGCCATCGGCCCCCACCGCAGGAGCCGGAACATGTCTTTCTTGCCCAGCTTGCGGATGGCGCGGCCGGTCTTCAGCATGTTCCACAAATCGCTGCTCGAAGGATCCTCGATATCCGGCGGCGTGGTCGCCAGCGCCTCGGCCATCACTTTGCCGATTTTCGCGAGCGACTGTTCGAACTCGGCATATTTCGCAGCATCTTTCTGGGAGAAGCCCACAATCTGTTCGGCCGATTTCTTCGTGTCGCGATAGAGCGAGAGCGCGCGTCCTTCAGGCGAAAGCGCGGTCACACAAATCTCCGGCGTGATCAGCCGCAGGCCGTGCGTTTCCAACTGCATGTCGCGCACAATGTCGGGCCGGATCGGTCCCGCGGAGTGCGCCAGAGTCGAGCAGCGAAATCCGGGATGAAATTCGTCGCTGACCGCCGCTCCGCCGACCTGAGCGTTGCGCTCGAGCACGAGCGGCTTGAACCCCGCCTTGGCCAGATAAAACGCGCAGACCAGCCCGTTGTGGCCTCCGCCAATGATGACGACGTCACGTGAGTTATTCATTCCTCTGTGTACCTCTGCGCCCTCTGTGGTGAAAATCAGAACCACAGAGGACACGGAGTCGCACAGAGCTTCAAAATTCCGAGGGTGCCCCACCCCGAGCCTGCCCTGAGCGAAGTCGAAGGGCGGTGTTCGTTGGGTGGGGATTTACGCCTTTACGTCTTTCAGAATCTCCAGCGCCGCCAGCCGCCCGTTCGCACCCATGATGCCGCCACCGGGATGCGTCGCAGACCCGCACATGTACAAATTCTTGATCGGCGTGCGGTACTGGGCCCACCCCGGCACTGGACGCAAGAAGAAAAGCTGCTCCAGCGACAGCTCGCCCTGAAAAATGTTGCCCTCGCTCAATCCCCACTCGCGTTCCAGATCGAGCGGCGTGACCACCATCTTGTCAATGATGATGTCGCGAATATTCGGCGCATACTCAGCAATTGTGTCGATCACGGTGTTCCCGAACGCTTCCTTCCGGTCATCCCAGTTCAGCCCGGGACGCAGCTTGTAGGGAGCATACTGCACGAAGCACGACATCACGTGCTTGCCCGGCGGCGCGACGGAAGGATCGGTCAGCGACGGAATCACCATGTCGATGTACGGCCGCCGTGAGAAATTTCCATACTTGGCGTCGTCGTAGGCGCGTTCCATATATTCGACACTCGGCGAAATCGAGATCGCTCCGCGCAAGTGCGCGCCCGGTCCCGGCATGCACCTGAAATTCGGCAGCGCATCGAGCGCCATATTCACTTTTCCCGACGAGCCGCGGAACTTGTAGCGGTTGACTTCTTCGAGAAAATCTCCCGGCAGATGATGGGCTTCTATGAACTTCGTAAACGTCAACCTCGGATCGACGCTCGACGAAATCACATCCGCGTAAACCTCGTCACCGTTGGCAAGCACTACTCCTTTGGCCTTTCCGTTCTTCACAACGATCTGCGCAATCGCCGACTGTGTACGGATCTCGACTCCCGCTTCCCTCGCCGCATCTGCGATGGCATTCGAGATCGCTCCTGTTCCGCCGCGCGCGAATCCCCAGGCGCGAAACGCCCCATCGATCTCTCCCATGTAGTGATGAAGCAGAACGTAGGCTGTCCCCGGCGAACGCACGCCAAGAAACGTCCCGATGATTCCCGATGCCGACATCGTCGCTTTGAGCACGTCGGTCTCGAACCACTGGTCGAGGAAATCGATGGCGCTCATGGTCATGAGCTGCACCTGGTTGTACTTGTCGTAGCTCGACATGCCCTGAAAGCGCCGGCCGATGAAGAGCAGCTTCATCAGTTCGCGTGGATCAAGCGTGGTCGGATCCGGCGGTACCATGCCCAGAATCGGCTTCACGAAGCGGCACATCGCCTGCATCGCCTTGCCGAATTCGTCATAGGCTTCGGCGTCAAGCCGCGAATGCCGGACGATTTCGCGATGCGTCTTGCCGTGATCGTTCACGCGCCACAGATAATCGCCATTCGGCATCGGCGTGAATGTGCCGTCAAGGGGAAGAATTTCGAGGCC
>JASHQK010000356.1 GCA_030039195.1 Candidatus Sulfotelmatobacter sp. | reverse complement strand
GGTCCGCGCCGGAATGGCTTCCGGATCACTCGCCGCCGGCGATCAGTTGCCCACCGTCCGCCAGCTTGCAGTCGATCTCGCCATCAATCCCAACACCGTGATGCGGGCCTACCGCGAACTCGAAATCACCGGCCTGCTGGAAACGCACCAAGGCACCGGTACCTTCATCAGCACAAAGAGAATTGAGAAGAAAGCGGCAGAGCGCGATCGCCAGCTCAGCCAGATCGCCGGCGAATCCGCCGCTCGCGCCGGAGCCGCCGGTTTCACCGTCGAAGATTTGATCGATCGCTTGCGGGAACTTCTGCCGACTCCCGCGCAAAGGAGATAGTCATCATGTCGAGAATCCGTGGATACGAACCAAACAGCGTCGCCCTGCTTGTGTTTGCGGTATGCCTGCTCGCGGGAATTGCAGCCATGTTCGCCATCCATCAACCCTGGCCGACAATTTCCGGAGCCTTAGTCGGACTCTATTTTCTGTTCGCGATCAAGATCGTCCGCCAGTGGGAAAAAGTCGCCGTGCTGCGGCTCGGCCGCTACGTCGGTCTGCGCGGACCAGGATTGTGCCTCATCGTACCGATTTTCGAGACATTAAGTCCGTATGTCGATCAGCGCGTCCGCGTCTCCAGCGTTTCCGCCGAATCCACGCTCACGCGCGACACCGTTCCAGTCAACGTCGACGCCATCGTCTTCTGGATGGTCTGGAACGCCGAAAAGTCCATCCTCGAAGTCGAGAATTTCCTCGACGCAATCACCCTCAGCGCCCAGACCGCGCTGCGCGAATCGATTGGCCGCCACGAGCTCGCGCAGATGGTCACCGAGCGCGAAACGCTTGGCCGCGAACTGCAGCGCATTCTCGATGAAAAGACGACTCCTTGGGGAATTACTGTGCAGTCCGTCGAAATTCGCGATGTCAGGATTCCGCAGGCGCTCGAAGACGCCATGTCGCGCCAGGCGCAAGCCGAGCGTGAGCGCCAGGCTCGCAATATTCTCGGCCAGGCCGAAACCGAAATTGCCGATAAGTTTGCAGCCGCGGCGGCCACGTACAAAAACGATCCCACCGCGCTGCATCTACGCGCCATGAACATGCTGTACGAAGCCATCAAAGAACGCGGATCGATGGTCATCGTCCCGTCATCCGCCGTGGAAACCATGGGTCTCGGCGGCAGCCTCGCCACCGCCGCCTTGGGTGGAGTCAAACCCTAACAAAACAATCCGGCCGGAATAACTCGAAAGGAGCATCGTTATGAAGTACTCACGACTCGTGTGCCTGTTTGCCGTCACTCTAGCCATGGTCGCCACTCCTCGCGCAAGCGGACAAACTCCCGAACTGCAAAAGGGCGTGAGTGTACAACTTGCCGAAACAAGTAATGCCGTCGCGTTTCCCGAGGCCGATGAGGCAGACGCGTGGATCGTAACCGTTACCGCCCACGGGCAGTTCTATTTCGGAGTGAAGCCAGTCACTCCAGAACGACTGCTGGAAGAAATGAAGATGACTCCCCGTCGTCGCGATGCAAGGCTCTACATCAAGGCCGATGCCCGCGCGCCCTTTGCCGCACTCGCACAGGCATTGCACGCGGCGCATGAAGAGCTGTTCGCGACCGCTGTCTTGCTTGCCCAAGAGCCGCAGAACCAGCCACCGCGCGAGTTTGTCCCTCCTTATGGACTGGAAGTCAACCTGTCGCTGCCGTCCGCCAAGCCAATTTTGGTGCAGTTGCTGGACTCCGGCAGCGCGACTCCCAAGCTGAAGGTAAACGACCAGGAAATTATGTGGTCCGAGTTGCAACACGCGCTGGCGCAGTCTTCGCGAGGACAAAGGAGCAAGCTGGTTGTCATCGAGGCGGACAAGAACCTTCCGACTGCGCCGGTCATCCGCGTGATCGATGTCAGCCGGTCGGTGGGAGCGGCCACAGCACTTTCACTGATGGATTTTTAGGAGTCGGCTTGAGGCCCCACCCTGCGCGAGTTCCCACAGGGTGGGAACTCCTCAAGGCACTTTAAGATCCGTCTGGGTACTCCGACACAAAAGTAACGGTTACCACTGGTTGCGATTCCCGCAATCGAGACTAAAGTTGGACCTCGATCCTGCCGACGACTTACATATGAGTGCGTCTTCCATCTCGCTGCAAGGGATGCAGCAGGCCGAAGAGGAACTTCAGGTTGCCGCCGCGACTTTGGCCAACGTGAACACCGAGTCTGCGAGCAGCGGCAACGCCGACACGGCCGACCTGAGTTCGGACGCGGTCGCGATGATCGAGGCGCAGGCCTCATTTGAAGCCAGCCTCGCCAGCCTGAACACCGCCGACCAAATGCAACAGGCTCTGCTCGACGTCCTCGCCTAGCAACGCCGCGGACGCCTGAAAAGCCTGACTGGCGTACCGCCGAACGCTTGCGGAGCTCCGCTAAAGCGCTTCACCAAACGTGGCACGCGTTTTCCGAGACCATCGGCTGCCCCGCCTTGCAGCCCCATGCTTTCTGGAACTCGGGCATGTTCTGCACCACGCCGTTCACACGATATCTTCCCGGCGAATGCGGATTCGTGCTCACCTGCATGCGCAAGTACTCGGGCCGCTGCTTCTCGCACCAGACGCGCGCAAATCCCAGGAAGAAGCGCTGTTCCGGCGTGAAGCCATCAATCGTCTCGCCTTCTTTTCCTGTCTTGTCTTCTGCGATCAGCCGTTCCAGCGCTGCCAGCGCGATTCGCGCCCCGCCATTGTCGGCTGTGTTCTCTCCGAGCGTCAGACGGCCATTCAGCTTCATATTGTCGACGGCGGTAAAGCCTGAATACTCATCGGCCACGCAGCTCACGCGCTTTTCGAATTCTTTGCCATCCTGCTCCGTCCACCAATCGTGTAAGTTTCCCTGTGGATCGAACTTGCGTCCCTGGTCGTCGAACCCATGCGTGAGTTCGTGACCAATCACCAAGCCGATGCCGCCGAAGTTCACGGCATCATCCATCTTTGGATCGAAAAATGGCGGTTGCAGAATGCCCGCCGGAAACACGATCTCGTTGTAGCTCGAACTGTAATACGCATTCACCGTCGGCGGAGTCATGCCCCACTCCTTGCGGTCGAGCGGCTTGCCGATCTTCGCTATTTCCCGCTTCGATTCAAACTCCTCCGCTCGCTGCACGTTGCCCAGAAGATCATGAGGCTTGATCACCACCGAACTGTAATCGCGCCACTGGTCCGGATATCCAATCTTGTTCCGGATGGCGTCGAGCTTCACCTTCGCCTGCTTTTTGGTCTCCGGGCCCATCCAATCAAGCCCCTGAATATCCTGATCAAGCGATTGCTCCAGCGCGTCGACCATTTTCAGCATGCGCTGCTTCTGCTCCGGACCGAACGTCTCTTCCACGTAGCGCTCGCCCAAAGCCTCGCCCAGTGCCCGATCCACCAGATGCACGCAGCGCTTCCACCGCGGCTGAATTTCCTTCTGCCCGGTCAGCGCCTGATGCATTTTAAAATTGGCTTCGACGAACGGCTCGGAAAGCCACGGCGCGGACTCATTCAGTAAGTGCCAGGTCGCATAGGTCTTCAGTGTTTCCAGCGGCAGCGCGGCCAGAACTCCATTCACCTGCCGGAAGAAATCTGGATTTGTAACGTTCATCTCCGCAAAATTCGGCGCGCCTACCGCCGTGAAATATCGATTCAGATAAAACTCCGGCGCCAGCGCTTCGGCTTCTTCTCGCGTCATCTTGTGGTCACGGTTCTTGGGATCCCGGCGCTTGGTGCGGTCCATCGAATCGGCGGCAAGCAACGTCTCGACCACCAGAACATCGTCGGCTGATTTCGCTGCCTGCTGCGGAGTCTGCCCCGCCAGCTTGAACAGTTCCGTCGCATAGTCGACGAGGTGCTTGCGCATCTCGACCTTGTCGGGATCATCCTTGACGTAATAATCGCGGTCGGGCAATGACAGCCCGCCCTGGTCGATATACGCGATCACCGCATCGGCGTTGTGCAGATCGGAATTCGAATAAAAGTTAAACAGGGCCCCGGCTCCGATCAGATGCAGGCGGCCAATCTCATCGATCAATTCCGTTCTGTCTTTCACTGCCGCAATGCGCGCCAGTTCCAGCTTCAGCGGAGTGATTCCTTCCGCGTCGACCCTCTTGTCGTCCATGCACGAGCCGTACATGTCTCCGATCTTCTGGTCGATTGGATTGCGGCTGGCGCCGCCCGCCTCCGCCTTTTCCAGAATCTTCCGCTCGATTTCCATGTTGCTCTCGTCCAGTTGCGAAAAGCTTTGCCAGGCCGGACGATCAGCCGGAATCTCGGAATTCTTGATCCAGTTCCCGCACGCGTACTGATAAAAATCGACGCAGGGATCGATGCTCTTATCAATGTTGTCGATGCTGAAGCCAGG
>JASHQK010000030.1 GCA_030039195.1 Candidatus Sulfotelmatobacter sp. | reverse complement strand
TCTTCGTTGCCTTTGTCATGCATGACGTCGAATTCCGGGCCATCGAGGAATCGGCCGCTGTTCTGGGCGTTGGCGGAAATGAAGTTGCCCCATTTCTGGCCACCGTAGGCAAGATCGAACCCAAGGTTCGACGATCCGAACGAACCATAGGACGCAGTTACGTTGCCGTGTGGTGTGGTCACACCCATCCCGGAGCGCGTGGTGACGTCGATGACGATGCTGGTCTTGTCGCCATATTCGGCGGGCGGAGCCCCGGCGATGACCTCCATGGACTGGATCGCGTCCAGCGGGAGCTGGTTCGAAAACACTTTGCTGAACTGGTCGGTCTCGGGCTGGCCGTCCATGGAAATCGAATCCTCGGCGTGATCGCCCAATCCATGAATCAAGCCGTTGGAATCGGAGGCGATTCCGGGGGTGGTTTGGGTGACGGTAGCGCTGAGCTGAGATGTTGAGCTTTCCAGTGGCACCTTGTCGATGATGTTCTTGTCAACGTCGGTGTGAAACGTCGAGTCGTTCTCGACCAGATCGCCGCCCGTCGCTTCGACGGTCACCGATGTGCTCGAGCTTTCGACTTGCAGCTTGGCATTGACCGTAACCGGCACGGCCGAGCGTGGCTCGACATCCTGCACGTAGGGAGCAAAACCTGGACCGGTCACGGTAAGGTGATAAGGATTGAAGGGAACGTTCGTGAATTGGAAGTTTCCAGATTTATCGGTGATGGTCACCCGGTCATATCCGCTGACAGGATATTGAATTTCCACTCGGGCGCTGGGCACGACGGCGCCGGTCGGATCGGTAACCGTCCCATTGATCGTGCCCGAGTTCCCGGCCGATTGCGAGGAAGATGCGGAAGCAACGGAAGCTGTGAGCCATAACACCAGTGCCGTCAATGTGAGGCAGGTTAGGCGATGCAAGCTAGGCATGAAGTCCTCCTGAGATGAATGAATGAGGTCGCCGGCACGAAGTGATGCGTTCGTGAGCCGGGATGCTACAGATGAAACTCCTCAGAGGGCTACAGGAGGACCGCGAATGCCGAGATCGGAGAAATCGATGCGGGCTTTGGGCAGCACCGACTCTTCCTGGAAGAAGCCAATGGCAACAAAGACAGGAGCATTCTGTGCGATGCTGACCGCCGGGCTGGCCGTGTGCGCCACCACGCAGATGGTGCAGGTGGCTGCTTCGGTCGCGCTGGGATGCGTGTGGATGGACTCCACCGCCGCTGTCCATAACATTAAGGACAAGCAGAGTGCGGCAGACCAGCGGATCCACGAACGCATGAACATTCCTGCTTAGGGATTAGACTCGTTTCAGCTTATAACGGTTATCCGCAATCTGGCAATGCCGGACCAGTTACTATAGAGAGGGGCGTGGTCGCGAACGAAAGTGCGCAGCCGATCGCACTCGAATTTCAGCAGTCAAAGCGAGGTCAAGCAATGGCAGAACCGAGTTACGAAGAACTGAAAGCCAAGTTAGCTCAGTTGGAAAAAGAAGTGGAAGTGAAGAGGCGGAGTGGGGACTTGATCTTCAAAGTAGGCGAGAAAGGCGGCGTGAGCGTGTACGGGCTCGGCCGTTTTCCGGTGACGCTCTATTACGAGCAGTGGAATCGGCTGCTGAACGCCGCCGACGAGATCAAGAAGTTTATGGAAGAGAACAAATCGCGGCTGAAATTAAAAGAGCAGGCGTAAACGCTACCGGCGCGAGATTCCCGCTCAGGCGAAAACCGGGCTTGAATGGGCCACCGAATTTACCTCGGATAGCCGCCGCTGATGTAGCCTTCGAGCTCCTGAATAGTTTGTGCCTGGCCATCGATGATCCATTTCACCAGATCGCCAATAGAGACAACTCCGATCACGCGATCGTTATGGACCACTGGCAAATGACGCAAACGGTGGCGCGTCATGATGCCCATGCACTCGTCGACACTGTTTTCCGGACTGACGTAGACCACGGGGGTGGTCATGATCTGGCTGACGCGCGTCTCTCTGGAAGAGTGGCCCATAAGGATGACCTTACGGGCGTAGTCGCGCTCGGAAAGGATTCCGAGGAGGCGCTGGTTGGAGATGACGAGCAGGGCTCCGACGCCGTACTCGGCCATCTTCTCGATCGCTTCGAAGACCGACTGATCGGGCTCGACAGAGAGAACCAGATTTTGCGCTTTGGCTTCGAGAACGGCTGCGACGGTATCGGAAAGTTTCATAGCGACCCCTTAGATGTACAGACTTGACGGTGCGCTAGCCCCAAAATCCATGGCCGACCGGGAACTGGCGTTCAATCCGAGAGGGCCGAGAGCCTCGTTACGATACGTCGGATCGTCGGGGTTTGCAAGGGATTTTAGGGGCTGGAAAGTCGGAGTCA
Organism: Candidatus Sulfotelmatobacter sp.; assembly: GCA_030039195.1. GTDB lineage: Bacteria > Acidobacteriota > Terriglobia > Terriglobales > Acidobacteriaceae > Sulfotelmatobacter. Next base: position 2,011 of record JASHQK010000030.1, on the reverse strand, counting down.
AAATCCCGGCCGATTCATCAGTGAGCCAGCGCGTTGGCGGCGTTGGAGGCGAGGATGAAAGCCGTCGCAGCGTCGACCACGTACTCGTTTTCGTACCAGAAGAAAGGCCAGGAGATGGTCAGTTCGGGGAAATCCGGCTTCAGGATGGTCACGCCGGGAACCATGCCTCCGGGAATGAAAGTGTAATCGGCGCGGTTGTTGCCGTAGCCGATGAGCTTCGAGTTCGTGCCGACGGTCGAGACCAGCGAGACGTTGGAGACCGGATGGGTGCCTAGCAGGTAGTCGAGGCCGCGCAAGGTATATTCCGGACCGATGATGTCGGGAAACGCTTCGTGCAGGAAATACATGTTGGTGGAGAAAGCAGCGACCAGGCCGGACCCTCCCCAGGTTCCGGTCGCGATGGGAACGCCGTAGGGATTTTGTGCCAGCATGGGGTCAAGCTTGGTTTTGAACGCTCTTGCCGAAGACGCAAGAGCGTTCCTGTAATCGGCGTCCATGAAGGGAATGGCACGAACGGCGAGACCACCCAGAAAGGCATGGCGTTCGCCGATCACGGGCAGAAGTTCTTTCAGGCGCTGGGCGTAGATCTTGCCGCCTTTGGTGGCGAGAAGAAGTTCGACCGAGGCGCGAGTTTCTCCAGTCTCAAGATCTGTTCCGGTGGTGTTGAAGGAATGAAATAGAGCGGGCGCGTGTGTGTGTTCTTCCTGCCAGACGCGCTCTGCGACTTGCAAACACTCAGCGGCCATTTTGCTGTCGTAAGGACGGAGCACGCGGCTCGCAGCAGCGAGCGAGGCGACGGCGCCATAATTCAAGGGCGTGGTGTGAGTGGTGAAGGCCCAGCGATCGTCAGGAACGCCGGAGTAATTGCCATCGGTTTGGAGCGGGCCGAGTTTCGCCGAGTAGATCCTACCATCAGTCTGAGAAGCGGCATCGCCGAGATGCGTGTACTCCTCAAGCGTCGGCTCGATGATGCCGGGAATCGCGTGGCCGAAGATTCTGTACTGCGCGAGCAGCAAAATGACGCCGTGCTCGATCTGCTGAATGGCGTCGGGCACGCCGTCGGGCTTGCGCATTTCGACGTAACGGGCTTTTTCGTCGATGGTTGTGTCGTCGGTGTTGAGGCCGAACTCTTCGAATGACAGCACGAGATCGGTGATGACCTGAGCCTGGGTTTGCGTGCGCAGGTCGTAGTCGCCGGCGTCGTACCATCCACCGGAGTTCAAGCCGGGAATGTGCTGGCCCGGAGTGAATGGCGAGTCCGTCGTGGGACCCTGCGCGTAGCCGTCGAAGTGCGCGTAGTTCACCGGTGCCTGTCGGGCGTCGTCTAGGTGCGAAGCACCATGCCAGATGCGGTACGCTTCGCGGACTTTGACGTGATCCATTTGCACGGCGAGAAAAGTTTCGAGTGAAGGCAACCAGATTCCGTCATAAATGTTTTTCGCGATGCGAAATGGGCCGGTGCGCTGCCCGGCGAACTCGATTACATAAATTCCAGGCTCGTGCACCGAGGAAAAATCGAAGCGGGCGTAGTTGTAGCGCATCCACTTGCCCCAGGGTTTGACGTTACCCGAAAAGGCTTCTTCGTATTCGCCTGACGGCAAAAGCCGCAGCACGCGCGCGGTTTGAGGCGGATCATAAAGTGGATCGAGTTCGATGACGGCGAGCTTGGTTCGATCAGGCGTGTATCCAACCTGGTTGTAGGCAACGACGGGAGCGCGACGCCATCCGGGAATGGCGTTGGGATGAATGTGCCAGACGACGACGTCTTTCGTCCTGTTGGCGGGAACCAGAGTGCGGACGACGAACCACCCGTTCTGTGCCTGATGGCGGCCGTCGAAGAGCGCCAGTGGTTCGTTTTCGGAAGAGATGCTGACGCGAGTCAGTGGATCTTCGGGGGAAAGAACGATGGAATGTCCGGTAGCGAGAGGAACAGGCTGGATCGATCCATCGGCTTGTTTGGACATGGGACCGTCGGGATGACGGGGAAAAATTCCCGTGGCGTCGTCGAGCA
>JASHQK010000355.1 GCA_030039195.1 Candidatus Sulfotelmatobacter sp. | reverse complement strand
CTTCTACACCGGGTACATTCGCACCGGTGGTATCGGTCACCGTCCCGGTAATGGAGGCGCGATTCGCCTGAGCCACAACAAATTGCGCCAGGAGAAGGATGATCAGGACGAGTGAGAATCCGCGAGACTGTCTCTTGAATCTGAGTGTTGGCATAGAGCCTCCGCGCAACATAACGAATTCGTTCTTCGCTAAGCCTTTCGCAGGCGACAAAAAATGAACTGTCTTACTTCCATCGAACTTCTACTAATCCCATTGAGCCGGGGGCAGAATTGATTCCATTCGCGTCCGGACTCACGCCCGAGACGGTCTCATTCGCCGTGTAGAACAACGTAAACGTGTCGGGCCCTTCTGGAATCAGCCCGAGCGGTGTACGCACTTCGCTAGCCCAGATTTCACTTCCCTCTTGAACTACCAGATGTTGACCTGGAGACCAGTGAGTCCCGTCACGTGAGAACGTGTATCCAATCGCGTGCGGAGCGTCGGTGTCATAGACGGCTATGTAGCTCCCGTCGTCCAACTTCGTGACGATCGGATTCTCAATGAAGCGCTTTTCGACATCCAGCGGGTTGAGTTTCGTGCAGCGTGTCCAAGGTCCCGCCAGACTTGGCGCCGTGGCCAATCCGACCTGCCAAAGGGAGATCGGCAGCTTCTCCGTGTGTGCGCTGCCGTAAAACGCATACCAGTGATCTCCGACGTTGAAGGGGAAGAATGAGTCGGTGCCTTGCAGCCCTTCCCACGAGTCGGAATCTTTGCCACGCTGCAGGATGACCCCGGCGTCTTTGTACGGACCGCCGACGCCGTCTTCTCCTGGGACAGTTGAGACAGCCCGCCAGATGCGGCCCTCATAATTGGTCAGCCACTGCTGGGCGGTATCGGGAGCAGCTTGATAGGCCACGTAGAAGAGGTTCCAGTGGTTCTCCTTGGGGTCAAAGACGGGCAGGGGGGACCACAGAGCCGCCCGCGGGTCTTTTCCTGTGAAGTCGCCACTGGATTCCATAAGCGTTCTGATTCGTTTCCAGTGGATGCGGTCTCGGCTTGCCCAATACGCCAGCCGCATTTTAACCCAATGTGGATCGCCCACCATTTCCGAGGTGAACAAGTGGTACGTTCCCTTTATTTTCAGCACCCGTCCGCCCTCGAACCCGTACTTGTTCCCCTGTGCCTGCTGGGAATGAACGGTCAAAATGGGCTGCTGCCAGCGCCTCGTCGCTTCCAGCTCCTGACCGAAGGTAGGCACGCTCGCTGCCAAAACCAACGTCGCGGGGAAAAGAAGCAACGCCTTGGATCTTCGATTCCGGCTGATTGCAGACAAATTATTCCTCCTACAACCAGACATGGACCTTTACCGCTGGATGTAAGGCGACTCAAGGTAATCGAGGTTATAGGCAGGTTAACCGTCGAAAGACAAGTGTTTTCCGCCGGTCAGAGGCGTTTTTTATCGTTGTTTCCCAGAACGAAAATTGCGGTTGAGCAGTATTCGTGGAGTTGCCTGCGCGACGAGTGCAATCAGCTCGAAAATTCGACCGGCCCAGCTGCTTCGAAACTTGCCCCAGCGTTAGACTAATGCTTCAATGCGCAGTCCGATTAACCGCAATTAACGGGACGGATAACTGTTAATCGGAGTCGCCGGCCAATGTTCGGCGCGTTGACGGTGGATGTTCCACGGTGCTATCGTCCGACCGTTAGCAAGAGGCCTTGAGGCTTCGAGATTTTCGAGACTCAGGCATCAGTTCTCCAACGAGCAGAAAAGTGGCGTCGGTTCACACTTCCACGGCACCGCACGTCCCCGTCTTCGAGAAGAGGGAGGAACTGCACCGCATCCTGGAGAGCAGGTACTTCGCGAACTCTCCAAAGAAGACCCGATTCCTGGAGTTTGTGTCTGAACAGACCTTTCTGGGAAACGGCGACAAATTAAACGAATATCTGATCGGCGTGGAGGTCTACGAACGCGGCGTCGACTTCGATCCGCAGCGAGATCCCATCGTAAGAGTTCAGGCCCACGAGATACGGCGCCTGCTGAAGAAATACTACGAAGATGAGGGCAGCGGAAGTTCCATTCGCATGGACTTGCCGTCCGGACATTATGTTCCGATTTTTGCCCGCAGCCTGGAGCGGGAGGCTCTTGCCGAAGGGGCGCCACACGGTGTCCCAAAACGGGAATCGACGAGAGTTCCATGGGCATTGGCGGCTGTCTTGGGAATTTTGTGTCTCGTGCTGGCCGCAGTCCTCATTTCAGATTGGACGGCGCGGCGCAACGCGCAATCCCATATTCAAGCTGCAAGCTTGCCGGAGGGTTTGGACTGGTTCTGGCATCCGTTCCTTCCCCCGGCCGAGGCTCCGCTGATCACTATTCCCAATCACCCGCTGCTGCGGGCGGCTCATGATGGCGACAGTCAGCAAACGCTAGCGAGCGGCCATGAGATTTCCAAGTCGAGTCTCCCGGAGTTCCGCGACACCATCCACTTCCACGAATTAAAGCGCTTCATCTTTGTGCCGACCTTAACGGACTTCACTTCCGTGGGGGAAACGCTCGGGGTCGTCGAACTGTGTCAGATGTTCTATAGCGTTAATCAGAAATGTCGCGTGCAGCAGTCACGACTGGTGAATCTGGATGAAATCAAGGGCGCAAATGCAATTCTTCTCGGGGGCAATCAGGCCTGGAGCGGCCGCGTTTTTCTGAACGTTGAGGGATTTCATTTTCAAAGCGGTGTGATTCTCAATCGGAATCCACAACCCGGGGAGCAGGCTGTCTACAAGCCTGAGTTTGATTCCGTGACCAACCAGTTGAGGCGTGACTACGCGCTCGTACTCATGCTTCCCAACGAAACCCATAACCGCCGCGTTCTTTTGATCTACGGCATTTATACCCAGGGCTCTCAGGCGGCCATCGAGTACCTCACGAATCCCGACAGCATGATCCAATTGCGAAAGGTTTTGCTGAATGTTTCTGCCGACCGCAGGACTCTACCTGCCTACTTCCAACTTCTGCTGACGACACCCGTCGAGAACGCCGTTCCTGGCAAAGCATCTCTGGTTGCCCTGCGTGTGATCTCCAGATGAATCGTGCGAAACCAGGCTGGTAGAATAATCGCCTCGTTCTCGGCACGACTTTCTTATGTTCCATGCAATTCGCTTTTGTCTTCTGATCTTGCTTTCTTCCTCACTCGCGACTTCCGCACCGGGACAGATGAGTGTCCGGCTTCGGACTGCAGACACGGAACTCAAGCTTGATTCTGGAACGACCGCCCCGCGCTTGGTAAGCTTCGCCTTTCCCGGACAGCCCGAATGGAAGAATCGCTCGTCTGAAGCTTTGATCTCATTCCTTGCGATATCAGGCAAGCAGGTCTCCTGCAAATGGACTTTCAACGCTCAAGCCAGCCAAATCAGTGATCATCAGGTCGAATTCGTATACGATTCCACTTCTCCTCACTTGCGCCTGACTTGGGAATGGACTGCTCCTCAAGGCTACGGCCCGATCGAGCATCAAATTCGAATCCAGAACCTTGAGAATGAAGAGATCTGGATTCCGCTTCAGGATAGCTTGGCCCTCGATTGGCAAATTGATCCCCAGGTACAGTTGGTGCACTTCTTTGTAGAGAAAGGTGCGAACACGCCGTCTTCAGTGGGAACGCATCGTGTCACGCTGAGCGATGGATACAACTGGACGGGAACGTCGAGCACGTACGGCGATCTCAGCGACAGCGAGCTACGCGAAATCATTCCCTGGACCTTGATCGAAAGTGACGATGCGGAGCATACGGGATGGTATGCGGGAATTGAATTCAGCGGCCGCACCCGCAGTTCAGTGGAGAGGGACAAGGGCTCGCTGAAAACGACACTCGGACTGAATCCGGATCCGCAACCGTTCCGGACACGCCTGGGACCGGGTGAAGTATTCGAGTCTCCCATTGTATTTTTCGGCGGCTTCCGCGGCGGACCGGATGGAGCCGGTAACGTACTGCGCCGGTGGGTGCGTGCCGTCCTGGGAAATCCGGAGACATGGAAGGATCCCAACTATCCCTGGGTCGTCAACAATAGCTGGGGTATGGGAATGAACGTGAATGAAGAAGTCGCGATGCGGATGATTCGTGACGACACCGACCTCGGAGTAGACATGTTTCACATGGATGCGGGATGGTTCCGTGAGGTGGGCGACTGGAAGCCGAATCCACAGAAGTTCCCCCACGGCCTCGCGTTCATCGCAAACGACGCCCACCAACACGGTTTGAAATTCGGACTCTGGGTGGACTGGACGCAGGCCGGGCTGTCCACCGAACCCGGAGCCTTGAATGCGCGCGATCCCAAGGTGCGAGATTGGATGGTGACCGATCTTCCCGACGACTGGAAGCCCGAGCCATTCAAGGGCCAGACGATTGACTTGGGAGTTCCCGAGGCGCAGCAGTGGGCGCAGCAGGAACTGGAACGCATCGTGGGTGATTATCACCTCGACATGCTGGAACACGATGGCTATCTGGTCGCGCACGGGTGCGACCGTACCGATCATCCGCACGCCCCGCCGGATCCGTTGAACAAGTGCATCTATAAGTCTTGGGGCTCATATTGGGTCGACAGTTCGAATTCCACGGATGTCAGCTATCATGCGGTCCGCGCCTATTACGACATTTATTCCAAACTACGTCGTGCTCATCCCGGCCTGCGGTTTGAAGTGTGCAACGACGGCGGGCGAATGGTAGATTTCGGCAGTGCTGCTCACGGCGACTACTTCTCCATCACCGACACGTATGACCCGTTGTCAAACCGGCGTGCGTTTTACGACACCAGCCACGTGCTGCCTGCGGCCATGCTGGAAAGTTATGTCGAGAAGTGGCCCGCGGCAAGTATCGAGAATTTCCGCTACATGCTGCGCAGCGGAATGATGGGATGGTTCACCATCATGCAAGACACCAGTCAATGGTCATCGGAACAGCGTGAGGCAACGAAGCAGGAAATCAGCACGTACAAAATGGAACTTCGTCCATTCATCCGCGATGCGGATCTCTATCACGTATCTCCCCGGCCAGATGGAGTTCACTGGGATGGCATCGAGTACTGGGATCGGAGCCGCGGGCGCGGCGTGGTCTATGCATTCCGTGGGACGGTCGAACAGGAAAAGACTCACAATTTTGTATTGAAGGGACTGCAGCCGCGAACCACTTACCGCCTGAAATTTCATGATCACAGTTCTGCTGTTCGCATCGTAAAAGGGCAAGAACTCATGACGCGGGGGCTCACGGTCAAACTGCGCCAACCTCTCAGCTCAGAGTTGATCTTTCTCGAAGAAAACAACTGATCCGCGCTGCCCCGCCGAATTACGTCACCGCAGCCTGCGTCCGCAGCCCAGTAAGACGACACGACTCTTATCGTGATCGACGTGCTTTAGAGAAATCACCTACCAGAGAAGCGGGACTAGGCGGAAGCGAGTCCGGAGGCAGTATTCGGGATAGCCGGGTAGTTCTTGGCGCAGGACCTTTTCCTCATTTAGGAGCCGGAGAACGATCAGCGGGATGAGGAGAACGAACGCAGGCAAGGTTAAGTAGGAGCCGAGCGCCAAAGGCGTGAATAGCCACATCGCGCAGCCGCCCAAACACATGGGATGACGAACGATGCGGTACGGCCCGCTGGAAATCAGTTCCTGACCGGGCTCGACCGAATCGTCCGCGAAGCAAAACGGTTGACTTTCATGACCCAGAGCGTCATCGCGAACCCGCATAAGGCGACCGCTTGAGACAAGATCGTTATCCATCGAGGCATGTGAGACCAGCCAAATCGGTGGTCGAGACCGGGAAGCACAAAGGCGAACAACCAAGCAACGTAGACCAGCGCCATAATGCGCTTTTGTTCGCGCAGTCTCTCCCTGAACTGCATCCTTCGCTCGATCAACTGCGGATTGTGTTTGTAGAGATGGCCGAAGCCGGGGGCAAACCAAATGGCAAGATAAACCCAACCCTGCCAAAAGCGAAGGGAGCCGGCGGGGATGAACAGCAAAGCACCGATCACAACCATCCCAATCAAGAACCGAAAGGCCACTCTCGATCCGAGAGTCATCGCGATTCACTTCCGTGCTTCAAGCAGCGTTCGATTTTGAATGATTGTCCGATGGAAGCAGTTGCTGGGCAGTGATGGCGGTCACTCGGCTCATGTGAACCAGTAGTACAGGCCCCAATTACACACAGACATCACACCGGGAGCTAACTGTTGTGGCCGAGGGGGCTACAACCAGAGAGAGCTACAGTCGTAAAGGTGCACCAAATAAAGTAGGTGCTTGAGATGAGTTCGTCGTACTGCATCTCAAGGAGCAATGCCTCAATGCCGGGCTGCGACACCTACCGCCGAAAAAACCCAGCGCTGGCGCTGGTTCTGCTTGCTTTTGCGGGACTTGCAAGCTGCGGAGGGTCGTCGACTTCGTCTAGCGGCAAGGGACCGATGCCGACGATCGCTTCGTTTGCAGCAAATCCGACAAGCATAGACTCCGGCGTGAGTGCCACACTGAGCTGGTCCACGACCGGGGCGACGAGAGTCGCAATCACACCTGGGACATTTACTTCCACGTCTGCAACCGGCTCTACGAGCGTCAGTCCGACCGCCACGACCACTTACACGCTGACGGCAACCGATAATGCAGGCTCGACCACGGCTGTGGCGACCGTTACCGTGAACGCTGCCACCAAACCTGTAATCAGCTCCTTCACTGCAAATCCAACAAGCATCGCCTCCGGTTCCGCCGCTATTCTGAGCTGGGCGACAGCGGGGGCAGCGAGCATAGCGATCACTCCGGGGACGTTTACTTCCACGTCCGCAACTGGCTCGACGAGCGTCAGTCCAACGGCGACGACCACCTATACTCTGACTGCGACTAATAGCGCGGGATCGACAACGGCAACGACGCAGGTCACCGTAACGGCATCCGGCGGCACGCTGACCATAGAAACGACGTCCTGTCCGGGTGGAACGCAAGGTCAGGCATATACAGGCTGCACAATCGTAGCGAGCGGCGGTACTCCCCCATACACGTATTCCATCAGCACGAGTCCCAGTTTTCCTCCGTTACCGGAAGGGATGTCTCTGAATGCAAGCACCGGGATGATCACCAGTTCGTTGATTGGCGGGCAGGGCACGTATACGCCTGAATTCATCGTGACAGACTCCGCCAGTGACCAGGCAACTCAGCAGATCAGCATCGCCGTAAATGGCAGCAGTGCATTTCTCGCAAACATCTTTCCGTCAACTTCGATCTTCCATCATCGAGTGGATGCCGCTACCACCGGCCTGCCAGTCGATGATTCTCCGGCAGCTCCGATGTACAGTGCTTACTTGTCCGCGACCGTCAAGCCATTCTTCGGGAACAACTCCAATGCTCCGTTTCCGAATGGAATACCGGCGATTGAAGTTCCATACAACCAGCCGGACGTGTCCGTTTCAACCACGGTTTATCAATCGTACTTTACGTCGGGTCCCATCCCGCCCTATGCCCCGGTCGAGGGCACCAGCAACTCCACGGGAGACAGGCACGTTCTCGTTTATCTGGAGGCGGGCGGCGGAAACAACCCCGCGCTTTACGAGATGTGGCAGGGCATCTACGAAGACGGTCCCTGGACCGATTCTTCGAACGCGCTCTGGCCCAACGTGTCTTCGAATAACTTGACGCCGCAGGGTCAGGGAACATCGGATGCCGCGGGACTTCCCGTCGCGCCGCTGCTGGTGAATGCTGACGAGGTGATTGGCACAGGTACGCCTAGCGCACCGAACGGTACTGTTCAGCATCCGATCCGATTCACCCTCAACCACATGTTGAATTACTGGGTCTGGCCCGCGACAGAAACGGCGGGGGTAGGGAGTTGCACGGAGTCGGGCGGAACTTCGATTCCGGTGGAATCAGAAATCTCGCAGTCTTCTCCTCCAGCAAGTTGCACGATGAGCGGACCTGCAGGCGAGATCTATCGACTCAAGGCTTCCGTGGCAACTCCGAGTTGTGCGGCCACCAGTCCGCAAGCGGCGATCATCATCACCGCGTTCCGAAATTATGGGATCATTCTCGCGGACAACGGCGATAGCGGCGGGCTGATCGGCACACCGGACGCCCGATGGAATGATAACGACCTTTCTTGCCTTACCAGCCTGACCTTAGGCGACTTCGAACCGGTCAACGTCTCCGGCCTCATCATAAGTAATGACAGCGGCGCTACCACGCCTTAGCCCAAGTTCGTGACTTCGGGTCCGAGTAACAGGGGCGCACCAAAGGACTCTGGGAGTTCGGCCATTACTGTGACTTATTGGGCGGTTTCGTGTCCACTTGCAAGGCGGCTGGGTTGCTGGTCTTTCCTATATCTACCCAGACCTGACCGAGGCTGCCATTCGCGTTTGGGGCAAGGACGATGAGGCTTTCGTTGGCGGTGCCGCTTTCCGGACGCACGATGTCAATTGTTTCCTGCGTGACCTGCAGCCCGCCGTTGGGGTCGCCGGGGTTCGGCTGCTCGGCCTGTCGAGTCGTGCTCTGTGCACCGTTCGAGTTGGTCCGCTGCACCATGGTTGCGCGCTGCACGAGTTGCAGGCTGTCGTCGCCAGCCTGGCCGGGCACGTTGGTGGAGTACGTTTCGGTCGAGTTGTGCTTCTCACCGGAAGCCTGAATCTGCTTTTCGACGGTGCGCTCAACGAGCGAGAGACGGCCGTTCGAGTCCGGGCGCATGACGCTCTGTTCGGTGCTGGTTGAGCTGCCGTCCTGTTTCGTTATGCCCTCCCGAACCTCAGCGAGCTTCCATCCGCCGTTGCCGTCCGGGAGCAGCGTGGATTTAGTCGATCGCACGGTGCCGTCGCTATCTTTCGTTTCTCGCTGCTCGGTCTCCACCGCCGGAGAGAGACTTCCGTTCACGTCGGGCGTAAGCACGGTCGTATTGGTCACGCGCACACCAGTGCCGACCGGCTTCGAGTCTTCCAACTCGCGGCGCACGACCTGCAGGCTGCCGTTGGCGTCAGGACGGGAATCGGTGCGGGTGATTTTTTCTTCGCCATCCGACATCCGGCGCGATTCTTCCTGCGTTTCCTGAATCAAGGTGCGGTTGCCGTCGGTGTCCAGGCCAAAGGTGCGCTCAACGTTGCGAGTCGTCGTGTCGTTGACGCGCAGCGTTTCCTTTTCCGTCTCGGAATATGGGACATAGCGCCCGTCGGGTCCGAGCGTTTCTACGGTAGTCTTGTCGACGGCCCGGCCGTCGATTTCCGTGTGCGACTCCGTGGTGCGCGTAGGATTGATGTGTCCGTCGGGACTCTCCTGCTGGCTCGTCGCGTTCCAGGACTGGCCGGATAAGGCAGCCGGGACCGTGAAGAGCACAAGGCCCAGGATGGCAAATCGAGGGAATGCTGCAAGCTCGCGCATATGTCGGTGTGTCATAGGCCGATAGCTCTAGCTCACTATATACCTCAGCGGCTCGTGGGGGAAAAAGGCGCACTGGCAAAACGAGAGTCGGGTCAGTTCGAGCTTTAGAATGACCGCGAGGGATTGTTTGTGGGT
>JASHQK010000354.1 GCA_030039195.1 Candidatus Sulfotelmatobacter sp. | reverse complement strand
CCGCCGAGTCCGACCTGCAGCGCCGCCGTGACCCAAGGCGTATCCATGTAGCGACGGCGAATCCACGTGATCACACCCAATTCCGCGAGCACCACGACAGCCGCAGCCCACAGCGCGGCCCGGAAGTCATGAATGAGAAATGGCAGTGTGTGTCCAATTCCGCCCAGCGTCGTCATAGCGCCGCAGATCAGGCCACGAAGCCAGGGATGGCCGCGCCCCGTCAGGCTGCCGTCATCGGACAAAGCCTCGGCAAAGCCCATGCTGATGCCCGCTCCCGCCGAAGCGGCCAGCCCGACAAGAAATGCGTCCCAACTCTTCTGCGTGGCCAATGCGGCGGCGAAAACCGGAGCCAGCGTCGACACCGAGCCGTCCATCAGTCCCGCGAGTCCCGGCTGGACGATCTGCAGCACGAACAGCCGGCGTTGCGCCGCTTCTTCATCGGCCTTCACATTTTCCGGCAGCTTCTCCTTGTCAAGTTCCTGCGCGCGCGTTTCGTGATAGCGCTCTTCATTGGCCAGATCATCGAGCAGTTGCCGAATGCTGGCATCCTGGGTGCGGGCCGCCGACTTCTCATAGAAGCGGCGAGTTTCCACCTCCATCGCGCTGGCTTCTTTTCGGACCGCGTCAAGGCGGAGCGGGCGCATCAGCCACAGCGGGGGACGCTCCACGAATCCGCGCACATCCTGCCGCCGGATCAAAGGAATGTGCTCACCGAACTTCTGACGATAGAGTTCGATCAGCCGCCGGCGGTGCTCCGATTCTTCCTCGCGCATGCCTTCAAACAACGAGGCCGTTCCCGGATAATCCTGCCGGAATCCTTCCGCAAAATCGGCGTAGACCCGTTCGTCTTCTTCCTCCAGCCCGATCGCTAAAGCCAGTATTTCCCGTTCTGTGAGCTCTTCGAACTTTTTCATGACGCCATAGATTACCCGTCCGCGCCGCCTGGAGACAAATCGGGTGGTGGTGCAGTTTGATAAGGAAGCGAGCCGAACGCGCGACGTGTGGCGCAAGGGACGCGCCACTCCGCCCACCTCATCACGCCAAAATCGGGCGTGCTGGCGAACCCGGCTCGCGCGGCTCGCCCAGATCCTTTGCTGCGCAAAAGAGGCTTGCTCAGGATGACAAGCAAGCTGCACCGCTACCGAGAATCAGGATTTCGTATCTTGCGGCGTCTCGGCGATCGCATGCGGGTATCTGACTTGGCAAAAGCGCAGGCGCCTCGCGGATGCTACTATCCCAGTATTGAAGCCCTCGCAACCGAACAGCCAAGAGGAGCGGCCATCCGCGCGGCGGGCGAGCAAGCCCGCGCACGAGAAAGCCCATTCTCCCGAACTCGTCATCATCACGGGCATGAGCGGTTCGGGGAAGGCTTCCGTCTTGAAGGCCTTTGAGGATCTCGGCTATTACTGCGTCGACAATCTGCCGGTCCAGCTGATTCCCGAATTCGCCGAACTGGCCATGCAGTCGAGTGAGATTCGCCGGACGGCTTTGGTGGTGGATGTGCGGGAAGGTTCACGCCTCGACAAGCTGCCCGCGATTCTAAAGTCGATCCGGCGGATGATTCCGACCAAGGTCGTATTTCTTGAAGCGTCCGACGCGGTCCTGCTGCGCCGTTTCAGCGAAACGCGGCGCCCGCACCCTCTCGGCACCGATGCTCCCGTGAAGGCGTCGCTGAAAGCAGAACGCCGCCATCTCGGCTCCATTCGCAGACTGGCCGATTTCGTCATTGACACCTCGAAGTTCAATGTGCACGAACTGCGGGCCCACATCAATGAGCGCTTTCACGAGAAATCTCCCGAGAAGACGATCCTGGTCTCCTGTGTCAGCTTCGGATTTCGTCAGGGCGTCCCCGAAGATTCCGACCTGGTTTTTGACGTGCGCTTCCTGCCCAACCCGCATTTCGTGCCCCAATTCCGCGGACTTACGGGCAGGCACCCGCAGGTGGCGAAATACATTCGTTCTTTTCCCCAGACGCAGGAATTCATCTCGCGCATCTCCGATCTGCTCGTCTACCTGTTGCCCCATTACATTCACGAAGGCAAAAGCTATTTGACGATTGCTTTCGGCTGCACGGGAGGCCAGCATCGCTCGGTGATGATCGCCGAGGAAGTCAGCCGGCGTCTTCGTCGCGGGGGATATCGCGTGAAAGTTGTGCACCGGGACAGTCCGAAATAGCCGCAGCCGCCAGCGGTGCCATGCTAAAGGACTTCTCTGGACGGTCCCTTTCACCGGCAGGGGAAGTCGAATTGCCATTTACCCGGCGTGCCGCTCAAGTAAAATAAGCTTTGCATCTCATGCCCATCCCCCCGGCAGCCAGCGATTGCGGCTTGCACGGCGCAGGAGTCTTATGCGCCAACTGACCCGCCTCCTTCGATATGCTCTGCCCTACTGGCTGCAGATCGTGTCTTCCGTGACGCTGATGGCCGCCGTTGGCGCGCTCGATGCCTTCAAATATCTGCTCATCCGTCCGATCTTCGATCGCGTCCTCAATCCTGCCAGCGGCTCCAAAGATATTCAGCTCTTTACCATCCCCGGCACGCACCACTCGGTTTACCTGCAGCAGCTTGTCCCCTCGCATTTGACCAACGCGTGGAATATCGTCGCCTTCGCTCTCGTGGTTTCGACTGTCCTGAAAGGCATCTGCGACTACACCGGCACGTATCTCGTGAATCACGCCGGATTCGGCATGATTACCGACCTGCGCGACGATCTCTACACCGCCATCCTCCGTCGCTCCGCTGCCTTCTTCTCCCGCCACACCACCGGCACTCTGCTTTCGACGATTGTCAACGACATTGAGCGGGTGCAGTACGCTATGTCGACCGTGCTGGCCGAGTTCCTGCAGCAGTTCTTCACCTTCATCTTCGTCGCCGGGGTGGTGATCGTCCTGGGCAAGGACCTTTCCTGGATTCTCCTCCTCTTTGTCCCTGTCATCATTTATTCTTCGCGCAAGATCGGCACGCGCGTCCGCTCCACCACGCGTCACGGCCAGGACAAGCTGGCCGAAATTCAGAACATCCTTCACGAGACCATCACCGGCAATCGCATCGTCAAGGCCTTCAACACCGAAAATTGGGAGATTTCCCGCTTTCGCGGCGCGGCCCGCCGCCTCTTTCGCGCCAATTTGCGTTCGGTCGCCGCTGCCGCCCTCAGTTCTCCTCTGATGGATATCTTCGGCATGATCGGCGTCGCCCTTCTTCTGCTCTTGGGCCGCCAGCAGATCAAAGACGGCCGCATGGAACTCGGCGTCTTCGTCGCCTTCATCGCTGCCGTCTTCAGCCTGTACAATCCCGTTCGCAAATTCGCCCTTTTCAATAACAACTTCCAGCAGGCCCTCGGCGCATCTTCGGAAGTTTTCAGGTTCATGGATCTCGAAGACGAGGTCAAAGAAAAACCGCGTGCCCCGGCGCTGCCGCGTTTCTCGGGGAATGTCGTCTTTGACCACGTCTGCTTCGCCTACTCGGCCGACGACAACGGCAACGGCTGCCGCGAAACCCTCCGCGACATCAATCTCCAAGTCGAACGCGGGGAAGTGCTGGCCGTGGTCGGTTCCAGCGGAGCCGGCAAGAGCACGCTGGTTCATCTCATTCCTCGCTTCTTCGATGTAACCAGCGGACGGCTGCTCATCGACGGCCACGACGTGCGCGACGTGAGTGTTGCATCCCTGCGTTCGCAGATCGGCATCGTTACGCAGGAGACGGTTTTGTTTAACGATACCGTGCGAAATAACATTGCTTACGGCCAGCCCAACGTCTCCCAGAAGGAAGTCGAAGCCGCAGCCCGGGCAGCCCTGGCTCACGATTTCATTCTGGCTTTACCGCAGGGTTACCATACAGTGATCGGTGAACGCGGCGTGCTCCTTTCCGGAGGCGAACGTCAGCGTCTGGCCATCGCCCGGGCGCTGCTCAAGAATTCGCCCATCTTGATTCTCGACGAGGCGACCTCGGCACTGGACAGCGAATCCGAAGCTCTGGTGCAGTCGGCTCTGCACAATCTCATGGCGGGGCGAACCGTATTCGTGATCGCTCATCGGCTTTCCACCGTCCGCCGCGCCGACCGCATTGTTGTGATTGAAAATGGCGCCATCGAAGATATCGGCGGCCACGATGATCTGATGCAGAAGTTCGGCACCTACCGGCGCTTGTACGAACTGCAGTTCGCCGCGATGGACGTTGCGCGAGTTGGAGCAGAAACGTGAGTACATAAAGCTATCTATGCCCATACGATCGATGACAGGTTTTGCACAAGTCACGGGCGAAGTGCCCGCCGGGAATGGCTCAAGAAATGGGCTCGCGTTCGCGCTCTCGCTGAAAGCGGTCAATCATCGCTTCCTCGATTTGCATTTTCGCCTTCCCTCGGGCAATGACTCACTTGAAATGCAGCTGCGCCGCGTGCTCAAAGAGAAAATGGCACGCGGCCACGTCGAAGTCACGCTGACGCTGGAACGCACGTCGAGCGAGACCTTTGCTCTGAACCGCGAGATCGTGGGTGGGTACATCGCCGCGTTTCGTGCGGCTGCCGTTGAGTTTTCTGTCACTGCCGAGCCCGACCTCAACGCCGTTCTTCGCATTCCCGGCGCCCTGGATGCTCC
>JASHQK010000353.1 GCA_030039195.1 Candidatus Sulfotelmatobacter sp. | reverse complement strand
GCAGGAGCGCCGGTTCTACCGGCTGGGAGGAAATCAGGAAGTAGAGGTCGACGTGCGCGTCATCGCAGCGACGAATAAAAATCTCACCGAAGAGGTTCAGCAGGGCCGCTTCCGCGAAGATTTGTTCTATCGACTGAACGTGATCGAGATCAAGATCCCGCCTCTCCGCGAACGCCGTGAAGACATTCCTTTGCTCGCGGAGCATTTTGCGCAACGGATTTCTTCGGAGTTGGGCCGGGATGTGAGCGGAATTTCTGCCGGGGCTTTGAAACTTCTCATCGCATATGACTGGCCAGGAAACGTGCGCGAATTGGAAAACGTGATCGAGCGGGCCATCGTCACCTGCCGCAACGGCATGCTCGAAGAACAGGACTTCTCCTGGCTCCAGCATGGCGGTGTATCAGCGCAGAATTGGGAAGTTCCTGATGTTCCTCTGGGAGAACTCGAACGCCGGGCCATTGTGGCCGCGCTTGAACGGAAACACGGAAATGTGAAGGAAGCTTCCGCGGCTCTGGGAATTGACCGCTCCACGCTCTACGACAAGCTGAAACGTTACGAGATTTCACACTGAGCTGTGCGAGCGCAGCGGTCAGACTTGCAGGAACGTGTCGGCCAGAACCGTATCCCAGTCTGCCTGCGGAATTGCATCCATCAGATCGGGCATCAGCATGCCGCCGTCGGCAAGAGTTGGCGCAGCGCCCGGGGCGCGGAGTTGCAGCTGCAAACGATCGAGTTCTCGGGAAAGCCAGCCGTTGACCTCCTGCCCGCGAAGCAGGTGCCGTAACGTTTTCGGATCGTGCATATCCAGCCGCGGACGCAACTTCAAATACCAGCCGTCTTTCGGTCCGCCGACTGCAGTCACAGTGCCTTCAATCGGAGCGCGGACGGAAATCTCCGTACCATTTTTCTCCATGCCCCATGCAGTCTGATTGAGGTCGAGTTCGCTGCCGATTGCCGGCAGCTTGCACGAATCCGGAGTGCCGACAAGGTGCTCCGCCAATTCGTCCAGTCCCACCGTAACAGTCCCATCTTCCTCGGGCTTCACCCATGTATGCCCGCGGTGATACAAGCGATCGTTGGCGTAGCTCAGTCCCAGGTCGTGCCCGATACCGCGCGCGGGCAGCACCGCGAACTCGGAATATTTCTCGCAATGCCGGCAATCAAATGCGTTGTCACAAGTTCGCGAAATCACGCGCCCGGCGAGCTCGTGACGGCAGCGCCGATCGGCGGCAGGCAAATCGGCGAAGTCTGCATGCCAGCAGAAATCGATCGCACGATGACTTCGGAAATCGCGGATGGTGTGCATCGCGGCGGAAACCACCGTCGTAAAAATTGTAAGCGCGACGGTGAAGAACAGGCACAGGAAAATAATGTGGCCGGCCGTCCAGTGGAATCCATCAACTCCCGGAAACATGAGCGTTCTCTCCTTTCGCCTGCCCAAACAGCGGCAGATACCGGTACGACAAGGAATACACAATCACGCCATAGGCGATCACGCCACCAAAGCTCGCGACTTCTTGCCAGCTCGGAGTATAGGTGAGGAAGTCGTCAAAGGGCAGCGTGGGCAGCGCCAGAGTCTGCACCGTCAAAACGAAGCGGTTCATCAACACCCCGCCGCAAGCCAGAGCGGCCGCGCTCAGCAGCCATCCGCGACGCGCTGCCGTTCGCCGATACAGCAGCAGAAATGCCGGAACAAGTCCGAACAGCACAATCTCGGCAAACAACACCGGCGTGCCAAACGGCTTGTGAATGTAATAGGTCCACGGTGCGAAGCCTTCGGCGGGCGAGGTGAAGTTCAGCCAGACCAGAGTATCGATCGATTTCGCCGCGACATAGATCCCGAGCAACACTCCGGAAATGAATCCCAGGCGCCGGAACACTTCCTGCGGAACCAGCCGCTTGCCCGTAATTTTTTCGACCGTTGCGGTCACGAGCATCAGGAAACTCGGACCGGTCGCAATCGCGGACAAAATGAAGAGGAAGAAGGTTGACGGCCAGATGAAGAATCCGTGACGGAAGGCGAATGGCCGTCCGCGCAGCACGCCATAAAGTCCGCCCAACGATCCCTGATGGAAGAACGAAAGAAACGTTCCAATGCCGGCAAGCACAGGCACAAGCTTGTGCAGTTGATGTTCAAACACGAAAAACGAGGGCAGCTTTCGCAGTTGCCGGTTGCGCAACAGAATTGGAATGTATTCCAGGCAGAGCACCAGCAAGTAACACGAGATGCAGAAGGTCACTTCGGTCAGCATGGAATGCGTGTTGGGATGCCAGAACGTAAACCACGCGCGCAGCGGCTGGCCGACATCGATCATCAGAATCGCGACTGCGCCGCTGTAGCAGATGAAACCCACCACCACCGCGGTGTTGAGGATGGGACGCAGCTCCGCCCGTTTCAGAATGTAGACCAAGAATCCGGTGAAGAACGCACCTGCGCCCAGCGCAATGATGCCCAGATCGAGGAAAATCCAGAGACCAAAGGCGAAGCGATTGTCCATGTTGGTCTGGTTCAATCCCCGATAAAGGCAGAGAAAAGCGGCATAGACGCCGAGCGCGAGTACCGCGGCCCAGGGAGCGAGCCAAGCCAGAAATCGCGCGAACGAAGTCCGTTCCGCATCGCGCGCGATCCAGCGGCTGTCGGTCAGGACGGCACTAGACATGTTTGGCCTCCATGCTCGGCCCGGAGTTCGGCTCGGCCAGCGCTCTCACCCAAGCCGCCTTCGATTTGTAATAAACCTTGGGTTGCGTGCCCAGGCGCTCGAGCAGCCGGAATGCATCGGGAGAATGCGACGCTTGCGCGACCGGATCGCGGGGATCGGCCAGGTTGCCGAACTGGATTGCGGCGGTCGGACATCCCTCCACGCACGCAGGAACATAATCGGCCGGATCGATTTCGCGCTTTCCTGCTGCCGCGGCTTTCTCTACCGCGCTATGCAATCGCGCATGGCAGAGATTGCATTTTTCGACAACGCCGCGCATTCTCACTGCAACTCCGGGATTCAAGCTCTTTTCCATCCCCTTCGGCCATGAAGGATCCCACCAGTTGAAGTACCGCGCGTGATACGGACACGCCGTCATGCAATAACGGCAGCCCAGGCAACGCTGCGGCATTTGCATGACAATGCCGGTGGCCTTGTCGACTTCGACCGCCTGCTGCGGGCACACGTGCACGCACGGGGTATCGTTCTCGCAGTGCATGCAGAGAATCGGAATAAATGTCTCGCGACGGTCGCTACCTTCCCTGCCATTCGAAACTTTGCGGACCAGCATCGGCGTGAGCCCGGTACGCGCACTGGCCTGCGGCAGCGGTGGGACATTATTCTCGGCCGCGCAAGCCATCATGCATGCGCCACAACCGGTGCACCGGTCCAGATCGATGACCATGCCGTAGCGCGCGCTCATGCCGTCCTCCTCTCGGGCGCTGAGCGCAGATTCGATTCGCGATAGAGCTTGGTCGCGAGCGGAGGCAGCACCGGCGCATTCCACGCCGTAGCCCAGTCCTGCGGAGATTCAGCCATGATCGCTATCGGCCATTCTTTGAGTTCGCATCGCAACCCGCCCGGCGATGGCGGATCGCCAAGCCATATCGCCCCTTTTCCGAACTCCGCTTCGAGCTTCTCAGCGGAACCGAATTTGGCGACCGGAGTGATTTCCCCGTAGACGGTGCCATGACGCTGACGAAAAAGATCCTCGCAGCGACTGTGAATCACGTTCTCAACCGTCGGCAGAGAGGGATCGAGGCTGGCGAGAAACCCTGCCGCGCTCTGAATCTCAGACGTTGGCTTAGACAGTAGAGGCGCCACGGCATAGGTTTCAACTGCTGACGTGGCCGGGGTTGGAACATCTGTCAGTTCTTCAAGGAATCCTGGCGCCGGAAGCAGCCAGTCACAATTGCTTGAGCCGCCATCCCAAGCCGCAAAGCGGAAAATCTCGGCTTCGGTCTGCGGTTTGAAATCCCACGGGACAGAAGAATCAATCAGCACGGCGCGAGCAGCGGAAATATCAGCTTCGGCCGGAAGATATTTTTCGGCGTGATTCGATCTCCGAAC
>JASHQK010000352.1 GCA_030039195.1 Candidatus Sulfotelmatobacter sp. | reverse complement strand
ATATGTGGGACAGCCTCGCGCGACATCAGATACGCGCCCTTGAGGCCAACATCGAGAACTGCATCCCACTCTCGCTCTTCGAGCGCCAGAACATCTTTGCGGATGACGATCCCGGCGTTGTTGCAGAGAATATCGATGCGAGAGAAGGTCGAGACAATCTGCTCCACAGCGCGATGGCAGTGCTCCGCCAATCGAATGCTTGATTTCTGGTATCAAGTGTAGGTATCACCTAGTTGCAAGTGTTAGATAACTAAGGTAATGGCGGAGAGGGAGGGATTCGAACCCTCGGTACAGGTGTTAGCCCGTACAACGGTTTAGCAAACCGCCGCATTCGGCCACTCTGCCACCTCTCCGCTCTCATCGCGGGCCGGGAACGCGGAACTACCTGCGATATTACACCACCCGGCGCGACCGCGGCCAGCTTGGATGGGCGGCTACTTGGAATCGGGCTCCTCAGGGCGCTCGTGCTTACTTTCATGGGAATGCTTCTTACCCAGGAGCGGATTGAGCCTCACACGCGCCTTTGGCATCCGTCAATTTCGAATCATACGGAGCATCCCACTTCTCTTTGTATGCCTGCTGAAGTTGCGCTGAGATGCCAACACGGAAAGGTAACAACATTCCAGGCGGAACTATCATTCCGAATCGCTAGTCGTCATCCGGATCGACGGCTGGCCTTTTGTTGTTGATGAAATGGGCAGCATCGAGCGGAGCCGGAATGGTCTGAAAAGTTATGGGCGACTGCGTGAGGCTGAAGCAGTCGGACAAATCGTCGGCGTAAGCGTCAGCATAGCCGAGCGAGGGCAGGTTGTAAGTAGTCTCGATGAACTTGAGAATGCTGCCGAAGTCGCGCGTAGTATGCGAAATATACTGGGCCTTGGCGTACGGCGAAACCACAATCAGCAGGACGCGGAAACCGTAGACATAACCCGATCCCCAACTGATGCCGTCGCTGACGACTTTCGGTGCAGGAAGGAGTGACGCTTCCCGAGTAGCCATTGGCCGGAGTCAGCATCACGCTTGAAGTGGACGTGTTTGGCCAGCCCGGCGATCGCCAGGCCGTCAGCAAGGATACAGGAGCCACGCATGGGAATCTCCTTGCCAACTGCATGAATATTTATGTCACCCGACTAAACTCGGCCGCTGGCAATTCGACTCGCCGCGTCAGCACCTTGAGCAGAGTGGCGGACCATTCACAAATGCGCTGTATCTCTGATCACACGTTTTCGCAGTATCTGTTAGGAGCGGGCTGGACGGCGGCGGTGGTGGCTCAGTCTGGATTTCGCGCTGTCGGGAGGGCGTCATCCCGAAGGCCCGCGTTTTCATCAACGGGCCGAGGGATCTCGCGTGGACTGAAAGCGCAGCCGCTGCGCGCCAGATCCCTCGCTCCGCCTGAAGAACGGCTGCGCTCGGGACGACGCCGCCGAGGAAAAGAGCATCGGATTTCAAATTGAGCCACTACTGCGGCGGCCCTGGCGTTGGCGGGTAGCCAGCCGGTGATTTATACTCATGGTTTGCCTTAACATCGTCGCAGCAATCAGGAGCAGCTATTTTTCATGCCTAAGCGTACGTTCCAGCCCAACCGGCGCAAGCGATCGAAGAAGCACGGATTTCGCTCGCGCATGAAGACCCAGGGCGGCCAGAAAGTGTTGTCCCGCCGCCGAGCGAAGGGGCGCAAGCGGGTCTCGGTGAAACCTGGTTTCCGCGAGTAGTTTTCCACGTGGCGCGGTGCACTCCGCGCACCCGCGATATGAACGAGCGAGTTTGAGGCACTGTGAACGCCAGTGTGCCCGCAAGATCGAACCAGAGCGCCAAGCCGCGCAGCGGCGGGGCGAAGTTTCCGCCGAGCGCGCGTCTGTTGCGTCACTCTGATTTCGAGCGCGTGTACAAGCAGGGACGCCGGCATTTCTCCGCCAGCATGACTGTTTTTTATTTGCCGCGGGGACCCGTCGCGCCCGGCATGGCAAAGACGGCTGGTGCGTTGCGGGGAAATGCTCCCGGACTTCGCGTCGGATTCACGGTTGGCCGCGCCCTGGGTGGCGCTGTCGACCGCAATCGCATGAAGCGCCGTTTGCGCGAAGCGGTGCGTCTTTCGCGGCCGCTTCAGACGCCGAATGTCGACGTCGTGATCAATCCGAAGAAATCGGTGCTCACGGCGGAATTTGAAACTTTGCTCAATGAAGTCCAGCGCGCCTTCGCCGTCATTGAACAGAAGCTGGGACGGAGCGCTGAGAGTAAGTCGAACGTGGCAACGGGAAAGACTGCGGAGCACGGCACGCCGGAAGCGCGAGAGTAATAAGAAGATGCGTCAGATCGCCAGGAACGTTGCAGTGTATGTTTTGCGGGGATACAAGTGGGCCATCTCGCCCATGTTCCCTCCCGCCTGCCGCTACGTGCCGACATGTTCGGAATACGCGATGGAAGCGATCGAGCGCTTCGGCATATTTCGTGGCGGACTGATGGCTCTATGGCGATTGCTGCGTTGCCATCCGTTTGTGCGCGGCGGTTACGATCCCGTGCTGCGGGATTCGAAAAAAAACGACAGCCGGCGACCGACAGCACACGCGTGCCGCCCGGGAATGTAAGGAATCAATTCACTTGGCCGAATATCAAAATCCTCAACACGAACCCGGCAACGAGCGGCGTCTGCTCCTGATTTTCCTGGTCACGTTTGTGGCGATGCTCCTGTTTGAGCCGCTGTTCAAGAAGTACTTTCCCCAGCCGGCTCCGCAAGAAAATCGTCAGACGCAAACTCAGCCCGCCCAAACTCAGACTGCACCTGCAGAAGCCGCTGTGCCCGCTGTCGCCGCTCCTGCCGGAGTGACCAAGCAAGCCTCGAGCGAGACGGAAACGGTCATCGAGAATGATCTTTACCGCATCACCTTCACGAACAAAGGCGCGCAGGTCAAGTCGTGGATTCTTAAGAAATTTGATAACGACGCGCAGAATGGCCCGCTCGATCTGGTCAATCAGGATGCCGCCAAGCTCTACGGTTTTCCACTTTCACTCTGGACCTACGACGAAGGCCTGCGCAACCGGCTGAATTCGGCGCTGTATATCCCGTCCGTCGAAGGGAAACAAGCCTCACCCGCGACAATCACCTTCGAGTACTCCGACAACGATCTCGCCGTCCGCAAGACGTTTCACTTTGACGATTCGTATGTCGTGGGAATCGATTCGGCGGTCACTTATAAGGGGCAACCGCTCTCGGCGCTTCCGGCATGGCCCGCCGGATTTGGTGATCAAACTAGTCCGCCGTTCTATGTGAAGGGACTGATTGACTATCAGTACGATAAGAACATCGAGCGGGTAGCGATCAAGAAAATCAGCGGCGGGGGAACCATTCCTGGGCCATTCCACTGGGCCGGTCCAAACGATCAGTACTTCGCGGCGCTTTTCATTCCCGATGATCCCGCGGCGGCCACGATGGTCACCCTGCGAAATCCGATCTCGATTCCACGCGATCCGCAGAAGCCCGATTCGGAGAAGGTAAAGGTCGACGTGCTCGGTGCCGCAGTCGGCAATCTGCACGGTGCTACGACCGAGCGCCTGTTCGCCGGACCAAAAGAGCTGAGAACCCTCCAGAAAGTTCCTGTACCCGGCCTGGGCGAGAACGATCTGACCGGGGTGGTCGACTTCGGCTGGTGGGGTGTTATAGCCAAGCCGCTGTTCGTATGGCTGCGCTGGACCTACTTCCACATGGTACCCAACTGGGGATGGGCGATTGTCGTTCAGACGATCATCATCACGCTGGCTCTGCTGCCGCTGCGCATTTCGCAGATGAAATCGATGCTCAAGATGCAGCGCGTGGCGCCGCAGATCAAGCAGATTCAAGACAAGTACAAGAAATACAGCCTGCGCGATCCGCGGAAAGCCGCGATGAATGAGGAGATCAGCGCGCTCTACAAGAAAGAAGGAGTGAATCCGGTCGGCGGATGTTTGCCCATGCTCCCCCAGTTGCCGATCATCTATGCCTATTACCGCATGCTCGATACGGCCATCGATCTGCGCCACGCGCATTGGCTCTGGATTCACGACTTGTCGGCCGCCGATCCGTTCTACATTCTGCCGATTCTGATGGTCATGAGCACTCTGATCACGCAGCGCATGACGCCCCAGGCGGGCATGGATCCGGCACAGCAGCGCATGATGAACGTGATGATGCCTTTGTTCATGGGCTTCATCTTCTTCCGGCTGGCGGCCGGTCTGAACCTGTATTATGCGGTGGTCAATTTGATCAGCATCGCGCAGCAGGCAGTAATGAACCGAACCAGGCTTGGGAAAGAAATGCGCGAGATCATGGCCAAGCGCGCAAGAAAGAAGGATAAGTAGCCGCCGCTGGCCGTCTGATGCGTAAATTGTTTTTGGCGATTGTCATCGTGAGCGCAGGGGATGCGAGCGCAGCGAAGCAGCCGCGGAGTCGAACGATCCCTTGCGTCTGTGAAGCGCAAACCGGCTCGGCTGGGAATTTTGAAGGAGCGGCGTAGTTTGTGATGGAAACTCCTCGAACGGGCCGTGCCGGGATCGATGCATCGGGATCCTTCGACTTCGTTGCCGTCCGCTTCGCGAACGGGAACTGCGCTCAGGATGACAAAGTTGGATTTCCGAACAAACAGAGCTGAATTCCATGCCCATACCTGACAAACTCGCCGCCGCCAACAAGATCAACGAATTTCTTCAGACCGTCGTGACGCACGGTGGACTTCGCCTCAAGTACCGCATCGTCGTCGATCCACCCATCCCTGAAGACCGCGACTGGGAAAAGCCGGAGATCCTGGTGGACTTCGCTGGGCCCGACTCGTCGCTGCTGCTCGATCGCGGCGGCGAACTGCTGCGCGCGCTGGAACTCCTCGCCCTCGAAATGCTGCGTCTGCCTTCCGGCGAGCACGAGAAAGTTTCGTTCGACTGCCAGAATCACCGCTCGGTGCGCATTCAGGAATTACGCATGGCCGCGAACGTTGCGGCGGAAAAGGTCCGTCAAACCGGCTCTCCGTATCACTTCACTCCTATGTCGTCGCGCGAACGCCGCATCGTTCACCTCGCGCTGCGCGACGCGGCCGATCTCTTCACCGAAAGTGAGGGCGACGGCATTCGCCGCCATCTGGTCGTCTATCCCAAGGATTACAAGCCCGCAGGCCGGCTCGCACCAAAAACGATACCGTAGGGCGGAAACAGCAATATAATTGTTGCGCAGGCAACCGTAAGTCTTTTGCCGGACTCCCACTTCGGAAGGAGGTCTGCCATGAGAAAGTTCGGGCCTCAGATTTCCTTCCTCTCACTCATCATTATTGCGGCTATCACCTTGGCGTGCGGTTCCTCCGGCGCGCGAACTTTGCAATCGATCACAATCACCCCCGCAACAGCCGAGGGGCAGGCACAGTTCACGGCAACCGGCTACTACAACCACCAGCCGTCGCCGGTGACGCCGCTGGCGGCGACTTGGGGCGCGTGTCTCCAGGGAGAACCTACGAGCGGCGTTTCGGTAAGCAGCAACGGCCTGGCCCAGTGCTCAAGCGGGGCATCTGGCGCGTACACGATCTTTGCATTCGAAAATGTGGCCAGTGGGGCGACG
>JASHQK010000351.1 GCA_030039195.1 Candidatus Sulfotelmatobacter sp. | reverse complement strand
GACTGAGCTGAACGGCATCAGCCCCACTACAATCGTAACCTTCGACTACTCCGGAGTTCCTGTCACGATCAGTTTCTGTGGCGATTATGAATCAGCATTCCCGCTGAATCAAACTGTGCGAGTGACGTACACAGCCGGAGTCATATGTTCCACACTACTGCAAGTCGTCGTAGTCGACGAATCGGCGATATCCGGATCCGCGGCCGATCCATCGTCGCTCCCAAGTTCTGGGATCGTTTAACGGGAAAGATCTGGAATACAACTCGCGCCAGGTCGTCGGCACTATAGAGAGGTATAACCTGGGCAACATTCGGGTGCGTCAAGCCCCGAATTGGTTGAAGATCCTGCATCTGCTTCGGGACAGTTGGCCCTACAAAAAGGTCGCAGACAACTGGCGACTTGCTGTTGCGGAGTAATTAAGCATCAGCGAAAGTAAGCCTGAGAACATCCGGCAATGGTCCGCAAAACTCGATGGTCGCATCCACGCAAACTGGGCACACCGGCTGTACAATTTCGTATTGAGAATGGATCGCGATGAAGGAGCCGCATTTTTCACATCGCCAGAGCGTTGCCTGAAGATCGTGGCCGAACGTTCTATTGCCGTTTGCGGTGACGCTTTTCATAAATGTCTCGAATTCCTTCGTCACACTATCAATGGGCCGAAAGAGTGTAGAACTGTTTCTTTTAACAGTCGATTCATTTCGAGAAAATGCGTTTTTCCTCGCTCGCTGGAGTGCAAAACTGGACTGCAGAAAGGTCGCGCTAGTTCTCTAAGAAATAGCCCCGAATCGCAACTTCACTCTTTTCGCTGTAATGGTTGACAGTACTCGCTCCGGCTGCGGTTTCCTATCTTGCGTGCAGCGGTGCACAAGTGGAGGTCCACATGAAGCCAACAGTTCGGATGTTGTTGTGGTCGATGATCGCACTTCTAGCAACAGCATCCGCAGGGCAGAAGGTGAAGGTTGGATATGACAAAGAGACCGACTTCTCAAAGTTCAAGACATATGCGTGGGCCGAACCCGCCATGCCCGTGCAGATGCCTTTACTTTTTGAAGCAGTTGTCGCACGCGTGAACGTCGAACTGCAGTCGAAGGGGCTAACCAAAGTCCCGGCGGGCGGCGACTTGACTCTGATGCCATCTGGTGGAGTCGGATTCGGCATCGCTGGTGAAGCCAGCACACCTTTCAACCCTACCTACTCTGGGCCCCCACCCTCATTAAACGCGACCATGTGGACAGGCGCCAGTGGACCCTCGAACGCCGGAGTCTACGTTGCGGAAGGTACGCTGGTTCTCACCTTTGTGGACCGAATAACGAACAAAGTCGTCTGGTCCGGATCCGTAAAACAGAACCTCGACATGCAACAAAAAACCAAGTCTCTAGAGTTGGCTGACAAAGCTGTCATTAAGCTGCTCAAACGATACCCCGGGAAGAAGTAACCGCCGAATCAATCGTTAGCCGTAACAGTTCCCTCTCATGGTGCTTACTTCGAAAATCCCACTATGCCTGTGATTGCAAGAGGGCGGCCGTTTATACCCGATGCCGCCTAATCACATGAACCGCACTCCGCGTTTCCGAAACAGACGGCCACGTACTCGGGTGTTCTGGTCGATTGTGCTTGTTTCCGTTGGCCCGCCCGTTGGGATATGCCTTGCGGCCCTGAGCCCAATCTTGACGTCCAGGCTGCTGCGCCGCGACGAGTTTGAGGCCGATCGTTGGGACTCGGATACCCCATTGCGTCGGGCTATGATCCCGATGAGTTCTGCCAGTTTCTCAGGCTGGCGTTCTCTGATGAAGAGACAACTGGATCTCTTCACGAACGACTGCGCGACACGCACCCATCAACCGAGGTAAGAATAGATCGCTTACAGTTCGCTAAGCTCCAGTTGCTGAGATCGCCCCGTCACACTATAGCGTTAGTCAAAGCGATTTTTGGGAGGTTAAGGACCGGCTAACGACTGTAATGGCATCGCTTAATAAGCGATAGCTGCCGATGGTTTGACGTTTGCCGATTTCTCTGCCGTTTTATCGACGGGATTACTCTCTGCCGCCGTCCGCCTGATTGTAGAAGCTCGCCGCAAAATTTGCGATCCCAAGTGGCCGAAATTGGCCATTGTGGTGGAAATCTGCCACCGAAAGATCAACGATTGCAATCCTTGGGCGAGTATATTTCCCGCGGTTACCTCCCGCAATCAGCTGAGAATGCAGGGAATGGAGCTCGCTTCACCCTCGATATTCCTTTGGCCGCCAGATTGCGAGCAAAATTAGCCTGCGCGCTCAAAGCGAATTGTGATTTCGATCACGCGTTATGGCGCGGCGAGTTTATAGCAGCTGTTACGTGAACCAAAGTTGGGCTACCAAGGAGCCCGTCCAGTGCTGAAACCAAGCGTTAGGGTATTGGTCATCGATGACTTTCCGAGGTGGTCGGACATCTTATGTTCGATCGTCCAGGAGCATCCGACACTGCAGGTCGTTTCCGCTGCATCCAGCGGTGAGGAAGCCATAGAGAGAGCTCAGCAACTACAACCTGACCTGATTCTCTCGGATATCTCTCTTCCAGAAATGAACGGTATCGAGGCGGCTCGCAGGATTCGTAGTATTGTCCCTCATTCGAAGATACTCTTTGTCAGCGCAAACAATGATTCGGAGATCGTTCAGGAAGCGCTGCGTGCTGGTGCATGTGGCTATATCCTGAAATCGCGGGTTTCAACCGATCTGCTGCCCGCGATCGGCGCAGTACTTGGAGGGCAAATGTTCGTGAGCCTTGCGATTACTACTTACGAAAGAACCTCCCAGTCATGAATTCCTCCGAGTTCGACGAATCACTCAAAGCTTTTCGGGATTAGGAAGGGTCTTCTTATCAAGCACAATCAGATCGAAACCGTTCCTGATGATGTGAGGTGGCTTTGGCATGGAAACGGCAACAATGGCACCATCCCGCTCAAGCCGCAGCGTCATCGTAGAGGAGCAATTTCGACAAAGCCAGAAGTACTCTCTCGTTGCCGGTTTGTTGTCGCGAAGTAAAGCACTACTACTGTCCACAACGAACAGTCTTCCGTTTTTCAAATGCAGGAATTGGGCAGTACAGTCAGGATTACTGCACTTCGCGAGCATATCAAGCCTCATAACCTTGTTTCGTGCCTAGCTACTAAGGGCGGAGACATGTCGCTCGATCTCGATATTTCCGACAAAGCACAGAAAACCTAACACTCCGCACACTTGTGGGACAACTGGCAAAACTAGTGGATGAACAGTGAACATTCTATCCAAACAGGTACAGGCCCACGCCACCAGAATCGTAGGCGGCACAGCTCATTTCGCCTTGCATCCGGTCGACGAATGACCGATCGCCTTTGGGGTTCACAACCCTCAGAGGCTGCCTCTCACAAAAGTTGCCAGTGCTCCTTGAAACTAGCCGCCAGAAGACGTAATTCCTTTGCTTACCATCACCTTGACTTCCACGCGCCTGTTTTGGGAACGCCCTTCCGGAGTTTCGTTCGAAGCGACCGGATTCGAGATTCCCATTGCTCCCGGAGAGACAATACGTCGAGGAGGGACGTTGGAATCCTGCATCAGATAATTGACAACCACAAACGCTCGATCCTTGCTCAGTGTCTGATTGGCTGCGGCATTCCCTGTGGAGTCGGCGAAGCCCTTCACTTCGATGATGTATCCAGGTAATTTGGCGGCTCGTGCTGCCAGCTTCGATAGTTCCGCTTTGTCCTTGTCTCCAAGCAACGCCTTTCCTGACGCAAAATAAACCACACTTTGGTCTTTCACATCGAAATCAGCTAGATCTGCAAAGCGTTGGTTTACCTCTTCTTCATTGGCGGCGATCTGTGCTTTGGTCGCGGCATGTTCGCTTCATTGACAGAGATCGCTTCTTTGTTGGAAGTGACCCAACCCCCGAAAACTGATCCATCTACAATGGGAGTTCTCCCAAACCCAAGAGAGGAGAACCGCATGAAGGGCACGCGACACAGCGAAGAGCAGATCATAGCTATCCTGAAGCAAGGCGAGGCTGGAGTGGCGACGGCGGAGT
>JASHQK010000350.1 GCA_030039195.1 Candidatus Sulfotelmatobacter sp. | reverse complement strand
GAGAGCGTCCGCCGCGCGTGACATAGGCGCGTTGCACGTATCCGCCGTGGCGTCCTGTGGTCACAATCCGGGCTCCGTTGCGCGTGGTCACGACGGTGCGACCGCCGTGCATCCCACGTTGGATCTGCATGCCGTTACGATTGATCGACCGGATCTGTCCATTGGGACGAATGCTGGCTGACCCTCCGCCCCTGAGGGAAACGCTCCGTCCTGGAGGAGTACGGCTGGCGTTGGCGTGCATCGCGGTGTTCGTGTGCCCGGCCATGGTGTTGCCATGTCCGGCCATGGTGTTGCCATGTCCGGCCATCGTATTGCCGCGTCCCGCCGTGGTGTTGCCATGTCCCATCGTGCTGTTACCACGGCTTGCTGTTCCATGGGCGGCATTCGTGGTCGTGTGACCCATAGTTCCACGATTTGTCATCGTGTTGGAATGACCAGCAGTTGAGGTATGCCCCATCGAACTTGTATGACTGGCTGTGTTCGTGTGACTCGGAGTCGAGTGCTGTGGCGCCGAGTGGCTCGGTGCTGAGGCATGGGACGGAGCGCTCGGGTGTGGGGCAGACCCTCCTCCAGTCTTCTTTTGCGCAGCTGTGAACACGGGAAAAGCGATGAGGAGAAATAACGCGGCAAAGTTCCGCACTGATGGCATTTTGATCGGAAACTTCATGGTGCACTCCTAAGCTCGAAGATTTGACTCGGCCGTCACACCAAGGGGGGAAGGGCAGACGGTGCACTCAGTCGTTAGTGTTGCTTTTCAGTTGCCCCAGGGGTCTGGCGGGGCAAACCCGCCCATTGAAACAGGATCTGTCGCGAGACAGATTTGCTGGTCCAGAAACTTACCAAAAGTTCCTGCGGTTGGCAATCTCTTCTGTGGTCACCAGAAAATTTTCATTTCCCGACGTGGACCTAATCGATATTGGTAAGACCGAGCCGCCGAGCTTCCTCCTTCATCTTGTTCAACTCATCGGTGGCTTGCTGGATCTGCTGGTCGGTGACGCCGCCAGAACTATTTTTCTGTTCGATTAACTTACGGCAAGCCTCGTCCTTCTGTTTCACGAGAATCCTCATCACCTCCGCGACGCTGGCGAGAGCGCTGTCGGTCTTCGGCCGGGAAACACCAAGCAGTTGAGTTTCACGAACTATTGCCAGAAGGTCTTTGATCGCCGTGCTGAACTGAGCCTCGGATACGGAACCGGGAGCAACCTTATTTTGCTCAATCAGCTTCTGCACTGCATCGGCTTTTCGGTCGCCCACAATACCGATCGCCTTTACGGTCAATTCCATCGCTTTCGATCTCGTTGCCGAGTCATCGCTACCGCCGAGCAATTTCCGCTCCCGCTCCGCGGAGAGGACGCTTTTGATTTGCGCCTTGAACTGCTCATCCGAAACCGATCCTGGAGAACGTTCTTCCTGCGCAAGCAGTGCCTCGAAGGAATCGTTTCTCATGTCGCCAATGCGCTCAGCCGCTTCCCCGACCTGCTTCATGACGGTTGTAACTCTCGGGTCGTCTGATCCTCCACGCAGGGACGCTTGCCGGGCAGCTGCCACGCCGTCCTGTACTTTTGCGGTGATCTGCTGTTCCGTTGCCCCAGGGTCTCCGAGAACTTGGCGCAGCGCCTCGGCAGCTTCTGTAAGTTCATTCGAACCGGTTGCCCCTAGCCACTGTGTTGCGGCAGGACCCTTCGCGGCTTGCAGCGAGCTTTCCGGGGAGGTGCCGGTCGGAACGTTCGGCCGATGTTGGGTAATGGGCATCGTGCCCGTGTCGCTGACCGGATGGTTCGTCTTTGTTCCGATTGGTCCACGTCCGGGATGACGGTGCTTGGCCTTTTTGGGGGAAGGATGGGCACGAGAAGGCGAAAGCGTATAGATCGTGTAGAGGTTTCCGGAGCCGGGCGCCTCGACGTTCTGGCCCTTTTTCCAGCCGCCGCCGGGAGGCGGAGTGCCCAGCGGCAGTGCGATGAGATCATCCTCCGGCCGCCGCATGCCTTCGCGGTCCGCCTTGAGCATGGCGGCATATTGCTCACTCTCGTTTAGATCCGGAGGAGCGGGGATACTCGGGTCACGAACTACCCTGGGAACTGGCACAGAGTTAATCTCCTCGTTTCATCGGCCCGATTAATTCACCACAGATACGCATAAGTTGCATAAGCGATCAGGTCTGCTACAATGCGCGCCAGTCAACCGCCGGGGGTTCTGCTATGCCATTCCAAGTTTGCATGGGCGCGACCCTGATGTGCACCATGGGCATGGCGCCAAGCTCGCTCGTGGTCCTGCCGACCAACCAAGTCATGACCGACGAAGTCCCGGATGCCAACATCATGGACAATATTCCACTGGTGAACATCATGCCTTTCGGAATGTGCATGTCTCCTGCCAACCCGATGGTCGCTGCAGCCACCGCGGCGGCAATGGGAGTGCTAACTCCGATGCCGTGCATCCCTGCCACCGTGGCGCCTTGGGTGCCGGGAGCCCCCACAGTCCTGCTCGCCAACATGCCCACCCTCGACGACACTTCCACACTGATGTGCATGTGGGCCGGCGTGATCAGCATCATCATGCCGGGCGAGATGACCGTGCAGGTGCCGTAAGATTTCTTACATCTAGATCCCCTTGCGAGCAGTTCATTTCGCGCACTCGTGTACAAACTCGATCGCTCGGACGACTAACCTTAGCTGCTAATTCAATTTCGTTCCCTTGCTTCCGTCATCTGCCGTGTCGGGATCTTTCGGATCTGTCGGCGAATCGGGACTGTCCGGCGACCCCGCACTTGGATCCTCGGTGCTCGCTGGCGAACTTCCGCTGTTGATGAATGCAAACGGCGTGCCAGTGATGAACACACCTTCAGGAGCGATATCGATGGAATTAGGCCCGGCGCTCAGCGTAATGCCGAGAGGACATTCGATTACGATGCCCGTCTCCGCGCTGAGATGAATGCTCATGGCACTCATGGCGTAGCCCATGGTGATCGAGTCCATTTTTCCCTGAGTGACCGAGAGCGATACGCTGCCCGTCACGCTCTCGTTCTGATTTCCGGTAACACTCAGCGAAACGTTTCCAGTTACACTCTCCTTCTGATCGCCGGTCACATTGAGTGACTTATTGCCAGTGACACTTTCCATCTGGTTGCCGCCAACTTGCAGCGACATGTTGCCTTCAACCTTCTCGAAGTGATTGCCTTTGACATGCAGGTGCTTATCGGTATTGATCAATTCCTGCTGATTTGTGGTCACGATCAAATGCCGATTCGCTCCAATGAACTCCCGCGAGTCGTTTTCCACGCGGAGATCCATGTCTTTCTCGGCATTCATGAAGATCTGTTCCTGGCCCTTCAGATCCTCGAAGCGCAGTTCGTTATAGTTCGAACTGCCCCCTCCCTTGGAACTGCGCGACTTGAATGTGCTTCGCGTCTGATAATCGGGCAAGGTGTAAGGCGGCATCTGGTCCGCGTTGTAGACGCGGCCGGTGATGATAGGACGGTCCGGATCACCTTCCAGAAAACTGACCAGTACCTCCTGGCCGATGCGCGGAATCCATATCGAACCCCAGTTGCCGCCCGCCCACGGCTGAGAGACGCGAATCCAGCAGGAGCTGTTCTCGTTGTTTTGACCCAGGCGGTCCCAGTAGAACTGAACTTTCACCCGCCCGTATTTGTCGACCCAGATTTCCTCGCCTGCTTTACCAACCACCAACGCCGGTTGTGGACCCTGGACAAAGGGCTTGGGGGTGGTTCTTGGTGGGCGATAGGCCACTGAAGCCGGAATACAGATGAGATTGTTCGAGTAGGTCTCGCCGCCGCTCGTGCCAGCCGTCGTGTAACTCTGTCCGGCCGAGCCGAAGTGGCGAACTTCAGTCACCACGTAGTTCGTATTCTGGTCGGAACGGTAATGATTCTTCAGCTCGAAGGAGTAGCCCGACATAATCCCACGGCAATTGCCGGAGCCGGAAACGACCATGTAGCTTGTTTCCTCTTCCTGCATGCGCAGCTTGGCTACTGCGTCGCCCTGATCTTTGGTGGTGTAGAGGCCGGGGTAGTCGAACAGTTCCAGTCCTTGACTGGCGGAGAGATCGATGACCGTCGGATCGCTCGCCAACAGGCTTGTAGAGGGAGTAATGAAATTGTAATCCGTGACGGTGTATTTGCCTGTGCGCAGTTCCTGGCCAACGTGCCAGTTGTTGATGGCCTCCGGATCATCGAGCCCTCCCACCTGCACGTCATAGCTGACCGGAGAGCTGGGGCACGCCGGAAGCGTGCTCGATTGATCCGCGAGTACCAGAGTATGTTTGCCCTCGGTGGAGTGATCGAAATAGTAAAAGATGCCGTACTCTTCCATGAGCCGCGACACAAAGTTGAAAGCAGTCTCGCGGTATTGCACGCAGTATTCGAGCTGTGAATAACTGTTCTTGAGACTGAGCCGAAAGTCCTTGACGGGGAAAAGATTGAATACCTGACTAAGAATGTCGGGCACGGCCAGATTCTGGAAAATGCGGCAGTCGGCCTGCCGGGTAAGAAACCAAAGCCACGGTACGACCTCGGCATGATAATGCGTGAACATGCGCTCGTCAGTTTCGCCTTGAGTAAACCGGCTCACGTACCCACTGATGTATCGTGGCGTTCCATCCGGAAGGTGCAGGGTAATCGAAATCTTCTGCCCGACAATATCCTTAAAAGAAATGGAATCATTCTCGTGGGCCAGCAGATTCAGGTCATAACTGAAAAGACGGGAAATTCCTTCGTAGCCCGTGATCTCCTGTAACAGAAGCACGTCTTTACCGAGCGGAGTGTCGACTGCAATCAGTCGATGATCTTGTGTGTAGCTATCGTCTGGCACGAGCCCCTTTTTCCGTTACACTTCATGAACAAAACGAAAGCGCCGAGCTCTGGAATGTGCCGGGCGCCCGGCGAGCCAACTTTCTATTGATATACAAACGCTCCGTCGCTCCCGATGCTGACCTGAATGCGCGACATGGGTTCGTTGGCCGCCATACTGCCGAGTACTTGCCGCGAAATGTCGGGCAGCAATGTATTGGTCAGAATGTTGTCGACATTGCGGGCGCCGCTTTCCACTTCGGTACAGCGTTTGGCGACTTCATCGACCAAGGCGGAATCGAAGCTCAGTTCGATCTTGTGATTCTCCTGGATGCGGCGCTGAATCTTCCCCAGCTTCAGGCGGATGATCTGCTTCAGGTTCTCGTCGCGAATCGGCAAATAAGGAATGATCACCATGCGGCCGAGAAACGCCGGCTTGAATATTTTGTTCAATTCCGGCTTAAGGGCTTTCACAAGACCGTCCGGGCCGGGCATGGTTTCCGGATCGGCGCAGAGCTTGGCCATCGTGTCGGTACCGGCGTTGGTCGTGAGAATGATAATGGTGTTCTTGAAGTCGATCTCGCGTCCTTCGCCGTCTTCCATCATGCCCTTGTCGAATACCTGGTAGAACAGCTCCAATACGTCGGGATGCGCCTTTTCAACTTCATCGAGCAGGACGACAGAGTAAGGCCGTCTGCGGACGGCTTCCGTCAGCACTCCGCCTTCGCCATAGCCGACGTATCCCGGAGGCGAACCTTTCAACGTGGAAACGGTGTGCGCTTCCTGAAATTCCGACATGTTGATGGTGATCAGATTGCGCTCGCCGCCGTAAAGAAGATCTGCGAGTGCGAGTGCGGTTTCGGTTTTGCCGACGCCGCTTGGCCCGACCAGCATGAAAACGCCGATCGGTTTGTTGGGATCGTCAAGCCGGGCGCGCGCGGTCGAGATTCGCTGGCTGATGATTTCCAGAGCGTGCATTTGTCCAATCAC
>JASHQK010000349.1 GCA_030039195.1 Candidatus Sulfotelmatobacter sp. | reverse complement strand
GCAAAGACCGAGCGCGGCTACGCGTCCTGGATATTTTCGCCAGAATTCGAAAATCGCATATCCGCCGATCGAGACGCCGATCAGTGGCGCCCGGCCGACGTCAGCCTCATCCATAATTCGCGCGATGTCGGCAGCGTGCTTCTGCATCGTTGCCGGACCTTCGCCAATGCCAGACTCGCCGTGTCCGCGCAGGTCAGGAAGAATGAGCCGATAACGGGTGGCGAGAACCTCGGCCACTGGCAGCGAGAATTCGTGGTGCACCGGAAAAGGGTGCAATAAGACGACAGGCGGCCCGTCGCCGAGAGTCCAGTAAAAGATCTCGGCATCGTCGCTTTTGACGCGCGGCGGACTCGCATCTGGCATAGAGCAGAATTAGAACACAAAATCGATTTGCGGAAATGACGCCGCGTGTGGCAGATTCAGTTGCGCCTCAAGTTTGAGTTCCAGCGCAAAATTTCTGATGCAATTCCCCAGCCAGCGGCGGCCGCTTATTTTCGCAGCTATTTTCGTCATCATCTTTTTGCTGCATGCGCCCTTGCTCGGACTTCCTTACTTCTGGGACGAAGCTGGATACTATGTCCCTGCCGCCCGCGACATTCTGCTCACGGGCAGCCTGATTCCGCGCGCTACGGTTTCCAATGCGCACCCTCCGCTCGTGATGGTGTGGGTCGCGCTGTGGTGGAAAGCCGTCGGCTACGCGCCAGTTGTGACCCGCTCCGCCATGCTGGTGGTTGCGGCATTCTCTCTGTTTGGACTATTTCGGCTAGCCGAGCGCATTGCGAACACGGAAGTGGCGATCGCTGCGACGTTATACACAGCACTGTATCCGGTATTTTTCGCCCAGAGTTCGCTCGCGCAGGTGGATCTGGCCGCTGCCGGACTCACGTTCTGGGGGCTGTGCGCGTATTTCGAAGAGCGGCCCATCGCTGTAGCAATCTGGTTTTCTCTCGCCGCACTCGCCAAGGAAACGGCGATCATCGCGGCGATATCTCTGGCCAGTTGGGAAGTCGCGCGTCTCACGCCGCCGCACTTCAACTTGGCTCTGTCGCGCCCGCTAAGATCGGCCCTTCTCGGCCCCGACAACCTCCGTGGAAGAGCGGCCCTTGGGGGCCGCGATAACGCGCCACAAACGGAAGGTGCTTTAGCCTCGGCTGGACGATTCGGCGGACCCCGGATGTTGTACCTGCTTCTTCCTCTTCTTCCACTTACCCTCTGGTACATCTATCACTACATTCGCACTGGATACGTCTTCGGCAATCCCGAATTCTTCCGCTACAACGTTGCTGCCACGCTGAACCCGCTGCGCTTTTTTCTCGCACTCCTGCTGCGCCTTTGGCAAACTTTCGGATACATGCATCTTTGGCTACTGACCGTGGCCACGTTGCTGGCGCTCTTGCTTTCGCCGGTGACAGATGAAAAAGCTGTGGCGACAGCCGCCCTCGGCTGTCCGCACGAGGGAAGCTCGCCAGCTATCCAACGCCAACGTATCGCAATTCCAACCCAGGCGGTTTTCTTCGTCGTGATCTCCGTCTACGTCATCGTCATGGCGCTGATCGGCGGGGCCGTTCTCGCCCGTTACATGCTTCCCGCGGTTCCGCTCGTAATCATCCTTGCGGTGTCGACGTTACGCCGCCGCCTCCGCTACTGGCCCGCTGCGATTGCGGTGATTGCCCTCGCGTTCGTCGTCGGGTGGTACTGGAATCCTCCCTATGGATTCTCCCCGGAAGATAACCTCGCCTACCGCGACTACGTTGTCCTTCACCAGGATGCCGAGCGCTTCGTCGAAGCGCGCTATCCGATGGCGTATGTGCTGACCGCGTGGCCAGCTTCGGACGAACTGACACGCCCCTGGCTCGGTTACGTGACGCGGCCGGTGCAAGTCGTCCGCATCGAAGATTTCTCACTGGAGCAAATCATTTCGGCCGCAGATTTTCGCGATCACTATGAAGTCGCGCTTGTTTTCTCGACCAAGTATGAACCGCAACATTCGCTGCTCGAGCGCTGGATGATGTCAGGGAACAGAACTGGATGGCGTGCGGGCGTGTTCGCAAGATGGCAAGCCTGGAAGAGTCAATTCTTTGGCTATCATCGCGATTTGCCGGCCAAAGCTGCGGCGCAGATCCTGGGCGGTACGATCGTGTTTTCAGAGGAGCGCAAGGGCCAGTGGGTGGCGGTGATTGAGATGGCGCGCCTCGAGGAGGCTTTCATGCCGGGGAGTGTTCCAGATTCACCAAACCACTAAAGGACGAGAAGGATCACGAAGGTGGAGACTGCTTGCTTCGTGCCCTTTGTGGTTGATCACGGATCCCCTTCATGCCCCGCTCGCTTAGTGCGACATATCACTGTAGCATCACATGGCACGAGTGGGTCTTGATTACCAACCAGACTCGACGTCCCGACTCGAGCCGGAGAGAATCGCGAGCCGCCAGCGTGAGATGAACTTCGATTTCCGCGCCAATACTCGCCTCCCCGGAATTTGCCCCGTCACAGCTAACGTGTGCCGCCACGATTACATCGCGTTGTTCCAGCGACTTGATTTGTCCGGGAATGAGATTGCGCGCGCTCAGTCCCTGGGGCAGGGAAGTCGCGAGGAGAATATCGCCGGCGCGAATGCCAACGCGCAGCATGGATCCAACATCGGCATGAACCAGCGGG
>JASHQK010000348.1 GCA_030039195.1 Candidatus Sulfotelmatobacter sp. | reverse complement strand
TTATGGATCAAGATCTCGATTTCGACAAAATGGGTGGCCTCGTGCCCGCGGTTGTTCAAGATTCGGGCGACGGGGCCATTCTGATGGTCGGTTTTATGAATGCTCAGGCGCTCGAGAAGACGTTGAATGATGGCTACGTCACGTTCTTCAGCCGCACCCGCAACCAGTTTTGGACGAAGGGGGAAAGCTCGGGAAATCGCCTACGCGTCGTTTCCGTCCATACCGATTGCGATCGGGACACGCTGCTTCTGCGCGTTCAGGTGGAAGGTGCGGGAGTGGTCTGTCATCGCGGAACGCGGTCGTGCTTCACCGAGCCCATCGCCCTCAGCGCCGCAGCCTCGGGCGAAGCAACGGGGGCCCGATGAAGCTGCTGATTGGAATTCCCAAGGG
This sequence comes from Candidatus Sulfotelmatobacter sp., assembly GCA_030039195.1. Lineage (GTDB taxonomy): Bacteria > Acidobacteriota > Terriglobia > Terriglobales > Acidobacteriaceae > Sulfotelmatobacter. The sequence goes on along the minus strand of JASHQK010000348.1, from coordinate 7,012 downwards.
AAGCCTGCAGGAAGCGACCTTGGAATTGTTCGCACGCGCCGGACTTCCCGCTTACACCAACGGCCGCTCCTACTACGCCAGCACGGCCGATCCTGAAATCGATTGCATGCTGATCCGGGCGCAGGAAATGGCTCGCTACGTTGAACACGGCGCGATCGATGCCGGCCTGACCGGCTTGGACTGGGTCATCGAGAGCGGTCTGGAAGTCGCGACCGTGACCGACCTGATCTACGCCAAGCGCAGCCGCGGCAAAGTTCGATGGGTGCTGGCGGCGCCGGAAAATTCTCCGTTTCAACGTGCCGAAGATCTCTCCGGATGCATCGTCGCCACCGAGCTCGTAAACGTCACTCGCAACTACTTCAGTCAGAAGAAGGTCGATGTGCGAGTCGAGTTTTCCTGGGGAGCGACGGAAGTCAAGCCTCCTATGCTCGCCGACGCCATCGTTGAAGTCACGGAAACGGGCAGCTCCTTAAAGGCGAATCGTCTGCGCATTCTGGAGACAGTTCTGGAGTCGAATACACAATTGATCGCGAACCAGCGTTCCTATGCGGATTGTGGGAAGAAGCGCAAGATCGACAATCTGGCCCTTATGCTGCGGGGAGCGATGGAAGCGCAAGACCGCGTCGGCCTGATGCTCAATGTGCGCCGGGAAAATCTCGATGCCGTGCTGGCCGTGTTGCCGGCGCTGCAGAAGCCCACCATCTCTCACTTAAGCGACGAAGACTGGCTGGCCGTGAACACGGTCATCGACGAATCCGCCGCGTGGGACGTCATTCCGCGGCTGAAAGCCGCCAATGCGGAGGGAATTGTTGAATATCCGCTGAACAAGGTGGTCCTGTGATGCGGATCCTCTCTGGTCGCGCCGCGAAAGCAAACGTAGAACGCCTCGCCGCCCGCGGGTCGCAGTTTAGCACTTTCGAGCCGCAGGTGCGGCGCATTGTCAATGACGTTCGCAGGAGTGGAGATTCCGCGCTGCGCAAATATGCCGAGCGCTGGGATGGCTTGGCCTCACGTCAATCATTGAAAGTATCCACAGCCGAACTTGAAGAAGCGTTCCGCTTTTTGCAGCCGGATTTAAAGAAGGCGCTTCGCCAGGCTGGCCAAAACATTCGCCAGTTCTGCGAATGGCAAAGGCCCAGAACATGGACCCGAACTCGAAGCGGGATCGCCCTGGGTCAACTGATTCGGCCACTCGAGTCGGTGGGATGTTACGTTCCGGGCGGACGATATCCACTCATCTCGACCTTGCTGATGACGGTGATTCCCGCACAGGTCGCGGGCGTGAAGAGAATTGTTGTCGTCTCGCCCAAGCCCTCGCCCCAGGTCATGGCCGCCGCCGCTATGCTTGGAGTCAGGGAGTTCTACCGCGTTGGCGGCGCACAGGCGATTGCGGCGCTCGCCTACGGCACAAAAACGATAGCACGCGTCGACAAGATCGTCGGCCCGGGCAATGCATATGTCACGGCGGCGAAAAAACTGGTCGCTTTCGACTGCGCCATCGATTTTCTGGCCGGGCCTACCGAAGCTGTGGTGCTCAGCGATTCCGGCCGCGCAGACTACATCGCCTCGGACCTGGTCGCGCAGGCGGAGCATGATCCCGAGGCGCTTGCGGTCTTCATCACGACCTCGCGCAAACTGGCCCAATCCGTGGCCAAGAGCGTGAGCTGTGCGGCAAAGGGAAATGTCACAGCCTTGCGTTCCCTTCGGCGTCAGGGTTCGATTCTCATCGCGGAGTCGCGCCAGCAGGCACGAGAGTGGGCAAATCGCATCGCGCCCGAGCACATCACCGTCTCGAACCAAGACCTGCCCTTCATCCAGAATGCAGGTTCCATTTTTGTAGGCGACTATTCGCCGCAGTCGGCAGGCGATTACGCCTCCGGTCCGAACCACGTTTTACCGACTGCGGGACAGGCGCGTTTTCGCGGCGGCTTGAGCGTGCTCGATTTCGTGAAAATCATCACGGTCCAGAATCTTTCTGCCTCAGGTTTGCGCCGAATCTCCGCCGCCATCGAATGCCTCGCTGAAACTGAGGGACTCTCGGCGCATGCCCAATCTGTCCGCGTGAGGTGCGCTCGTGCTTAGTCCCCGTTCGATTGTGCGCAAGATTCCGCAATACCATCCACCACTCGCCGGACGAGACGGCTTGCGCCTCGATTTCAACGAAAACACGGTCGGATGTTCGCCGCGCGTGCTGGCTCGCCTTCGCCAACTCACGGCCGATGATCTCGCGCGTTATCCGGAGCGGGAAGCGGTCGCAGCTCGCGTCGCTGAATTTCTCGGAATTCGTTCTTCGGAGCTGCTGCTGACCAATGGCGTGGATGAGGCCATTCATCTGCTCTGCCAGACATATCTCGATCCGGGAGATGAAGCTCTGATCGTGGTGCCGACGTATTCCATGTACCGGATCTACATGGCCGCTGCCGGAGCCAACGTCGTGAGCGTCAGCTCGCCGAGTAACTTTGAATTTCCTGTCACTGAAGTGCTGAATCAGATCTCGCCACGCACACGACTCATTGCCATTGCGAATCCAAACAATCCCACTGGCAGCGTTGCCCAGCGCGACGACTTGCTGCAAATCGCGCGCTCTGCTCCCAACGCCGGGGTGCTAATCGACGAGGCTTACTTCGAGTTCTATGGACAAACTTTGCTCGATCAATGCCGCGAGCTGCCGAATCTTTTCGTCGCCCGCACGTTCTCGAAGGCCTACGGCTTGGCGGGCTTGCGCGTCGGCGTGCTCGCCGGCAACTCCGATCAAGTCCATTTGCTCCGACGCGTCTGTTCGCCCTACAACGTAAATGCAGCCGCGCTGGCGTGCCTTCCCGAGGCGCTCGCCGATCAAAGCTACATTCGGCAGTATGTGAGCGAGGTGCTTGAAGGGAGAACTCGCCTCGAGAGTTTGCTCGCCTCGAGCGGCATTCAGTTCTGGCCCAGCCAGGCGAATTTTGTTTTCGCAGGAGTGGGCTCAACGCCGCAGGATTCAGCCGCTATTGTCGAACAAATGCGCACGCGCGGCATTCTCGTTCGCGATCGCTCGAGTGATCCGGGATGCGCAGGATGCGTGCGCATCACGCTCGGATCGCGTGAGCAGACGGGCCGGTTGCTCACCGCTCTACAGGAAGTTTTGCAGCGTTTGCCACTGGCGCAGGGAGCATTGCCGGCATGAGAAAAGCAACCATCCATCGCGTGAGCAAAGAAACGCAGATTCGCCTTTCGCTCACGATCGAAGGCCGCGGACGTTATCAGGTCTCGACCGGCATCCGCTTCTTCGATCACATGCTGGAGCTTTTCGCGCACCATGGCGGATTCGATCTGAAACTGCACGTGACAGGCGATCTGGACGTGGATCAACATCACACCGTAGAAGACGTCGGCATCGTGCTTGGGCAGGCCTTTGAAAAGGCTCTCGCCACAAAGCGCGGCATTCTGCGAGCCGGATATTTCCTGATGCCCATGGACGAAACCATGGGTATGGCCGCGGTCGATTTCTGCGGGCGCACAGCTTGTGTCGTCGGTACGAAAGTGAAGACGCGCCTGGTCGGCGACCTGCAATCGGAGCTGGTGCCCGACTTTTTCGAAGGATTCGCCCGCGGCTCCCACGCGAACGTGCATGCCCGTGTGCTCTACGGGAGATCGAGTCATCACAAGATTGAAGCGCTCTTCAAAGCTTTCGCTCGGGCGTTGCGCGCAGCCTGCTGGCGCGATCCGCGCATGGTCCGGCTTTTGCCCAGCACCAAGGGAGTGCTGTGATGATCGCCATCGTCGATTACGGCGCCGGCAATCTCACATCGGTAAAGAAGGCTCTGGATTGGCTCGGGCAGAAATGCCTGATCACGTCTGAGGCCATGCAGGTCGAGCAGGCGGCCAAAATCATCCTTCCCGGCGTAGGCCACTTTGCCGCCACCGAGGCTCTTTCGCGGCTCGGATTACAGAAGGCAATAGAGGGCGCAATCGCTCGCGGCACGCCGTTTCTAGGCATCTGTGTCGGCATGCAGTGGATGTTCGAAGGCAGCGTGGAGTCCCTGCAAACATGTGGCCTCGGACTCCTGCGCGGAAACTGTGAGCGCTTTCCGTCTTCCGTGAAGTCGCCGCACGTGGGCTGGAACCGGATCGAGCTTGCCGCTTCCTCACGTTTATTTCGCAGATTGCCCTCGTCATTCGTCTATTTCACGCATTCTTTCCGCGCGCCTGTCGGTGGAAATACGACAGCTTGCTGCGACTACGGAGGCAGGTTTTCCGCCGCGGTCGAAAAAGACAATGTCTTCGGCGTGCAGTTTCATCCGGAAAAATCAGGAGATTTCGGATTGCGGGTACTCGGAAACTTCTGCGAATTGTAAACATGCTCACCAAACGCATCATCGCCTGCCTCGACGTCGACGCCGGACGCGTCGTCAAAGGTGTCCAGTTTGAGAATCTGCGCGATGCCGGCGATCCCGCTGAATTGGCCGAGGCGCACAGCGAGTCCGGCGCGGACGAAATTGTCTTGCTCGATATTTCGGCCGCACACCAGCGCCGCGCCACGCTGCTCGACACTGTTCGACGAGCCGCGAAGCAGCTATTCATCCCGTTCACGGTTGGCGGCGGAATCCGTACTCTCGAAGAGGCCGCGGCGGTGTTTTCGGCAGGCGCCGATAAAATCAGCCTCAACTCCGCTGCTATCGCGAATCCGGCCTTGATCACCCAAATCGCCGAGCGCTTCGGATCGCAAGCCGTGGTCGTGGCGATCGACGCCAAGCGCGGCCAAAACCCGGGCGGTTGGGAGGCGTTCACTCAAGGCGGCCGGTGCGCCACCGGTCGCGATGCCATCGATTGGGCCCGCGAAGCGGAATCGTGCGGCGCAGGCGAAATTTTGCTGACCTCGATGGATCGCGATGGCACGGCCAGCGGTTTCGACTGTGATCTGACGCGGACCGTCAGCGATCTAGTTCGCATTCCGGTCATCGCTTCCGGTGGCGCCGGCAGCGCGGCACATTTTGTGGAAGTTTTTCGCGAAGGCCACGCCGACGCTGCGCTCGCTGCCTCCATCTTCCACTACGGATTTCATCGCGTCGGCGAATTGAAGCAGCAACTGGCCGCGGACGGAATCCCGATGAGGTGGCCGTGCTGATTCCATCGATCGATCTGATGGGGGGCAAAATCGTGCAGCTCGTGCAGGGCAGCCGCAAGGCTCTCGAGTTCGACGATTTTCAAAACTGGATCAACCGCTTCTCGAAATATCCGCTGGTGCAGTTGATCGATCTCGACGCCGCTATGGGAAATGGCAGCAACGCCGAGCTCGTCCGCGATCTCTCGTCACAGCTGCCCTGCCAGGTCGGAGGCGGCATTCGCTCGATCAAAGCGGCTGAAACAACGCTCGATCTAGGAGCACGGCGTGTGATCTTCGGTTCATCGCTGATCGGTGATGGAGCGATCGATGTCGATTTCGCTCGGCATGCGGCTGATTGTCTTGGACCGGAAAAGCTGGTCTTCGCCGCCGACTGCCGGGCCGGCCGAATTGCCATCAAGGGTTGGCGCGAGAACACAGCCATCACAGCCGCGGAGCTGATGACCAAGCTGGAACCCTTCTGCAGCGCATTTCTCTACACGCACATCGATACCGAAGGGCTGCTCAAGGGAATTCCGCTCGATGTAATCCGCGAACTGCGCCATGTGACTTCGCGCCAGCTCATCGCCGCCGGCGGCATTCGCAGCCGGGAAGAGATCGACGCTCTCCAGTCCATGGGCGTCGACGCCGTCGTCGGCATGGCCATCTACCAGGGACTCCTACCCGTCTAACTCTCGGTTGCGTCCGAGCTTAGACCTGTTCGATCTCGACTCTTTTCTTCCGCGTCATGTAGTAGTAAATCGTGGGAGTCACAAAAAGCGAGAGAACCATCGCGATCGCCAGTCCGCCAATCACGGCAATGGCCAGCGGCTGCAGCATTTCGGAACCGGCTCCGATGCCGAGCGCCAGCGGTATCATGCCGGCCGCCGCAGCAATTGCAGTCATCACAATCGGGCGCAGCCGGCGACGGCCGGCCTGGAATATCGAATCTTCCTTGGAGAGTCCCGCGGCCAGGAACTTCTCGTCCGCGTCGAGCAGCAAAATCCCGTTTTTCGCGACGATTCCAATCACCATGATCAAGCCCATAAACGACGACAGGTTGAAGGTGATCCCCGTAATGAGCAGCGCAACGAACACGCCGGCAGTCGACAGAATCGCCGAAACCAGAATCGACACGGGCGCCGAAAAACTGCGAAATTCAAATAGCAATACGAGAAACACGAACACAATCGCCATCACCAGAACGATCGTAAGATCACGGAACGATTGTTGCTGCGTCTGATATAAGCCTCCGTATTCGATCCGAATCGACGGCGGCATATGCAGATTGGCCAATGTCTCCCTTACTGCATCGATGCCATGGCCCATATCCAGACCTTCCAGCCGCGCCGTTACGGCGACATAACGTTGCTCGTTGTCCTGCAGGATCTCGGTCTGCCCTGGCAATTCGGTCATGGTCGCGAGCGAGCCCAGATTGGCCAATTGACCGCCCGGAGCCACCAGCATGGTGTCGTTCATCGCCGAAATAGATGAGCGCAGTTTCGCGGGATAGCGGATGCGCACCGGGAAAGGACGATCGTCGATGACGACCGGCTGCATAGCCGTGACTCCATCGAGCATCGCTTCAGCTTCGTCGGCCAGCGCTTGCGGCGTGAAGCCAACATGTGCAGCTCGCGCCATGTTGACCTGATACGAAACCGCCGGCCCGCTGGTAGTCGATTCAATTCCGTTATCGACGTCGACCACCGGGTTCTGCCCTCCCACCTGAATCTTTGCAATTGCCTCGGCGACTTGAGGAGCCCAGGTCTCGAGCAGCTTGGCATCGGGAGAGAACATCAGGATGTCGATCGGCTGCGGCGCGTTCGTCAGATCCCCAATCATGTCCTGCAATTTCTGCGTGAACTCTACCTCAACGGCGGGCTCGGCTTTCGCGACCTTGGTTCGCACCTCCTCCATAATTTCCCAGATGTC
>JASHQK010000347.1 GCA_030039195.1 Candidatus Sulfotelmatobacter sp. | reverse complement strand
GGCGTCCCCACAAAAACGGTTTCCAATCAGGATGGCATTTATGTGCTGCCGAACTTGTTCCCGGGGAAGTACTCGCTCGACTTTAAGCGAGATGGTTTCCAAACCCTGAGCTATTCCAGCGTCACGCTCGAGTCTACTCAAGTAGCTCGCATGGACGCTTCGCTCAAGGTAAGTGCGGTCAAGGAAACCGTCACGGTTACCTCCGACGCTCCTGTGTTGGATCTGGAAAAGCCGTCGGAGGGGACGAATATGAACGGCAAGGTCGTGACCGACCTTCCTTTGAGCATTTATAACGGCGGGCGTTTTGTCGAGAACTTCGCGGTTGCGATCACTCCGGGCTACTCGCCCATCAGTTCCCCATATGGTGCTGTTGTGAATGGAGGCCAGTGGTTCGTAAAGGATTACACCATCGACGGCACCTCCGGCACGACTAATATTCGCGGCGATTCTATGGAAGCCGGCCCAACCATGGAAGCGGTGCAGGAACTGCAGGCGGAAACCAGCGGCCTGGACGCGCAGAGTGCAATCACCGGCGGCGGAGTGATGTCGTTCAATCTGAAGTCAGGAACCAACCGCTGGCACGGTTCGAGTTTTCTTTATGGGCACAATGAATTAATCGACGCCAATACCTGGACAGATGACTACAGCGGCATAGAGAAGCCGAAAGAACGGGCGTGGGATTGGGGTGGTAGTTTGGGCGGCCCCATCATCAAAAATAAGACATTCTTCTTCGCCGCCTTCGAACGTTATCAGCAGGTCGACTTCCGTCTCAACGGAGGCTCCGTCACCGTACCGACAACCGCCTTCCTCAACGGAGACTTTAGCGGCTTGTTAGGCGGAACTCTGTGCAACCAGTCAGGGGGAGTGGGACTTTGTAGCAGCGGCGGCGGAACGCCTCTCGCGGAGGTTTATAACGATGCCGGGCAGTTAGTTCAGCCCCAGGAAAACATGATCTACGATCCTAATCCGCCGATCACCTGTCCTACGCAACCGTGCCAGTTCACCGGTAATATCATTCCCACAAATCGAATCAGTGGCGTATCGCAAAAAGTAAACGCCTTTTACAGCGATTATGCTCCGCAATTCGGCGGAATCAGCACCAACGCCAGAGGTCTGCTGCAGAACACTCCCAGTCAAACCCCGAACCAGATCGTGGCGAAGATCGACCATAATCTGCGTGAACAAGATCACTTATCCGGTTCGTGGATTTACAATCACCGCCCGCGGACACTCGATGATAGCGGCGGAGTCTGGGAGGCTGGAACCACGAATGGTGGCCCACTCTCCAACGGCCGCATTCAGATTTATCGCGATCAGCAGTGGCGAGCCAGCGAGAGCCATACATTCAGCCCGCGAGTATTGAATGTTCTGAATTTCACCTACAACTTCGACTTCAATGCCAGCGCACCCTCCGATCCCGGAAACTGGAATTCACAGCTGGGCTTCGGCGATACCGGCGCAAATACTTTTCCGTTGATCAGCTTCACCGACAATTCCGCCTATGGCTATAACGAGACATTTCTGGGCAACACGTGGCAGGGAAATTTCTCCGGCGTGAACATCACAACCGGCGACGTCGTTACTTGGACCAAGGGCCGCCATAACATCAGCTTTGGCGGAGACTTTAACGCTCACCAAATCAACAGCCGCTCTGGTTCAGGGGCGTTTTCCTTTGACTTCACCTATCTGACCACAGCAGGCCCGGGATATCCTTACGACGGATATGGCTTTGCCTCGTACCTGTTGGGTCAATCAGACAAGGCCAGCGAAACCGTAGCCTATAACCTGTATGGCCGGCAAAAAGAACTAGACCTTTTCGCGCAAGATAGTTACAAAGTGACGCCGAAGCTCACACTGAATGCGGGACTGCGCTGGAACTACAATTTCCGCTTCCATGAGAAATACGGACGCTGGGCGAATTTCGATCCCACCGTCGATAGCACTACCTATGGAATTCCGGGTGCTCTGGTCTTCGCTACCGGCGGCGGAGACAGCTTTGAAAAAAACGAATATGCCGGGAACTTCGGACCTACCATCGGCTTTGCCTATCAAATGCTGCCAAAAACTGTCCTACGCGGCTCTTATGGGCTTATCTTCAATCCGGTGGGGGTGGCTTTCTATCAAGGCGTCCCGAACGGATTTGCCCCGCAGCTTGGCGTAAACAATGCCACGAACTTCAGTTGGGATGGCCCGAATGGTACGGGTAACTATCCTGGTGTTCTCACGACAGTGAATTCAAATACCGATCCCACTCTGGTTTTTCCTGAGGTGACAGTGGATCCGCGAGCTCTTCGTTTGGGTTACAGCGAGGCATTCAACTTCGGCATCGAACAGGAGCTGACGCCCAACCTGCGATTCGAACTTTCCTACATAGGAAATCGCGGCCATCGCTTGACCGACACATCCCTGGCCTGGAACCAGGGACCCACATCGACTTTCTTGCGTTTGGCACAGACCGTCCCCTATCTGCAGACATACTATCCTTATGTTTGCAGTCCTTCCGACGCTGCGACCTACGGTATCTCTTACCCGACTTACACAAACCCAAACACTGCTTCTTTCTGCGCTCCGCTGCTGGCGGCAATCGCACCGCTACCACAAATGGCTGCCTCCGAAGCCAATTACTGGTTCTATGCGAACCAGCTTTACGTTGGAGTTCCACTCGGGCAGAGCTACTACGACTCCATGGTCTTCGACGTGGTGAAGCGTACCGGCCGCGGCTTGGCCATGGACATGAGTTATACCTGGTCGCGCCAGGAGAGCGACAGCTTTTCTGCTGAGCAGGAAACGAATGGCTATT
>JASHQK010000346.1 GCA_030039195.1 Candidatus Sulfotelmatobacter sp. | reverse complement strand
CCTTCGAAAATCGAGTTGACCGAAGCCTCGGTGTTGCGTTCGACGTCCGTATCGTCGAGGCGCAGAATCATGGTTCCGTTGTTATGACGGGCATAAAGCCAGTTGAAAATGAACGTTCGCGCGCTTCCCACATGGAGGAATCCCGTAGGTGAGGGAGCGAAGCGAACGCGTAAGTCGGCGGGAGAAGCGAGGTCGATCTGATTCATTCCAAGTCCCTAGCGATAGTACGGGCGGCAGAAAAGCGCGGTCAAGCGCAGCCCGCGACTGGTGCGCAAGTGGTTCATTCGACTGGCAAAACCCGTTGCAGGGCAGAGAATCTTGCCCGACCCTGTACCGAAATCTTATTGTCTTTCCTGATGCCAGTATGAAACCATGAATGCAGGCTTCCCCCCTCGCGATGTAAGCAGAAGCAGAAGGTCTCAGAGCCTCTCGCCGAGTGCATGAGCAATATTGTCATCACAACCGTGCTGGTTCCCGGATTTGTCTCGGTGCTGCTGTTCCTCGTCTTTACCTATCTGCGGGAACAGAGCCGGCTGGCATATTTTCGGGCGTGGCAACTGGCCTGGGGCGCGTTTTCTCTCCACTACGTTTTTGACGCTTTCCCTTCGTCGCCGTTTGCGTTTCTAGCGGGCGAGCTTTTCCTGGTCGCGATGGCGCTTTGTATCTTCGCTTCGACGCGGCTCATGCGTGGGTCCTACGATTTCCGCTGGTACGACGGCGCGGTCGGCGCGATTGGGGTTCTTTTGGCGGTGCTGACGCTGCGCGGACATATTGTAAATGGGTTTTTCCGGCCGGATGCGCAACCTACGATCCGGCTGGGAATCGGGCTGGCCGCGATTCTGCTCTATTCTTCGTGGATGTTCTTCTGGAGCGGACATAAGCGCGGATCACTCGCGTTCCAGGTGTTGGGCATTTCTCTCGCCTTGTGGGCGGTGCTCATGGGCGTCGGGCAGTTACACAACCCGCTCATGGAAGTTTTTGGAACGGCCAGCCGCCTGTTTGGCCCGGTTCCGCAGATGTTGCTGGGCATCGCCATGGTGATGGTGCTGTTCGAAAATCAGCGCAATGCCGTGCAGGAAAATACTCTGGCATTGTCGACCCTTGGGGTTGATCCGCGGCGGCTGCTGTTTGCCGAAGACCTTGTGCCCAGCATGCAGGGCGCGCTGGAGCGACTGATGAGCGCCGTGCCCACGCGGCGCGCGGCAATCTGCATCACGGAGCGCTGGCGCGGACTGCTACCCTCGGTGCAACAGGGATTCCCGGCCGGATTCGTGGACGCGATGGAGCGCAGTGGCGCGGCCGACTACATTTCCGATCTCGCCTATCGCCACAGCGGCATCTTTACCGTGCACGATCTGCCGGAAATGACCGAGCCGCTGCCGGTAGCTCCAACCGGCACATTCGCGGAATTCAAGCGCATTCTGCTGGAGGCGAACGTTCGCAACCTGACGGCGGTCACGCTGCAAACCCGCGAACACAATTTCGGCGTGCTGTTGTTCCCGCATGCGGAACGCCGGGCTTTCGGCTCTTCCGGTCCGCGGCTGATGGTGGGACTGGCTTTGCAGTTAGGTCTGACGCTGGAAAACTACGTGGTCGGCCACGACGCGCACCGGCGCACGCAAGAGTACGAGTTGCTGACCGAGATTGGCAAGGCCATCAGTTCGCGTCTCGATCAGGACGAAATTCTGCGCACCATTCAGATTGAACTCGGGCAGATCTTCGATACCGGCAATTTCTATATTGCGTTTCAGGATGGCAATGAAATCCGTTTCGAGCTGGAGGTTGGAGACAACCGCGTGCTGCCGAAACGCTCGCGAGAACTCCTGAGTGGCTTTACAGAGTACGTTATCCGCAGCGGCGAGCCGCTGCTGATTCGGGCCGAGTTGGAAAAAACTCGGGCCCGGCTGGGGATTACCTACATTCCCGAGCGTCCGGCGAAATGCCTGATTGCCGCTCCAATCTTCACCGCAAACAAATCGACCGGAGCGATGGTTGCGCTGAATCCGGAGCGGGAGTTCGTCTTCGAGCAACGCGACCTGGACGTGCTGGTGACGGCGGCGGGACAAATTTCGGTCGCCATGGAAAATGCTCGTCTGTTTGCCGAAGAGCAGCGGCGCTCGCGGCAGCTTGCGTTTCTAAACAACATTTCCCGCACGGCAATCTCCAGCGACGATCCCGTGCATATGCTGAGCCAGATCGCGGGCGAAATTCACAAGAATTTCAGCTTTGATCACATCGGCATCGGATTGCTCGACTACGGTACCAAGGAGATCGAGATCAAGGCGGAAGCGGGTACTACGGCTCACGCGGAAGGCAAGCGCATCCCGCTGGGGACGGGCATTCTGGGCCGCGTCGCCCGCACCGGCGAGCGCGCTCTAGTGCAAAATTCGCTGCCCGGAATCTTCACCGGAATCTTGTCCGATTCTCGCGCAGTGCTCTGCATTCCCATCACGTATGCCGAAACGCTGCTGGGAGTGCTCAACGTCGAGAGCAGGAATGAAAATGCATTTTCGCCTCAGGATGTCCTTATTTTGAACACGCTTGCCGACCTGCTGGCGACGGCCTTGCACAATGCCTTCGTGTTTCAGAAACTGCAGCAGCAATCGATCACTGACGGGCTGACGGGAATCAAGACCCGGCGCTTCTTCTGGGAGGCGCTGTCGGCCGAATGGAAGCGCGCTTCGCGCTCCGGACGGCCGTTTTCCGTGGTGCTCATCGACCTCGACAAATTCAAAGAGGTCAACGACACCATGGGGCATTTCGAAGGCGATCTCGTTCTCGCACGCGTAGGCCGGCTGCTGGAGCAGAAGTCGCGGCAATCGAACGTAGTGGCGCGCTACGGTGGAGACGAGTTCATCATTCTGATGCCGGAAACTGGTGCGGAACAGGCGCAGGTTCTAGCCGAACGCTTGCGCCAGTGGCTGGAGTCCGATCCCATGCTCGCCGAACATAAGATCACGGGCAGCTTTGGTGTGGCCAGTTTTCCCATGCATGGATTTTCGATTGAAGACATCATTCGCGTGGCTGATGCGGGAATGTACGTTTCGAAACGGTCGGGAGGGAATCTGGTTTCCACCGCACAGGAGTTCGCCGAAGGCGAGGAATTTGCGCGCCAGAGGCAGCAGATCTCGGCATATATCGAGGGCTTTCTGCAGCGCGAGCGAACTGAGCCGGGAGATCTCGAAGAACTGATTACGACTCTGACGAAACTCTGCGGAGACGGCGAAGGCGGTTGCAACGTTCATCTGCTGAAGGAATCGATTGAATCATTGAGCCGGGCGGCGGAATCGCGCGAACTGCGCACCGCGGGCCATGGTGATCTCGTGGCCCGGTACACCGAAGTGATTGCCCGTGCGTTGCGGCTTTCTTCCGAAGAGACGGCCGACTTGGTCTATGCCGCCCGCGTTCATGATGTGGGGAAGATTTTCATTCCCGATCGAGTTCTGAACAAGAGAGGTCCGCTTAGCGATGAAGAGTTTCGTCTGATGCGAACCCATCCGCACATCGGAGCTGAAATTGTGGGCACAATTCCGCACAGCACGATGATGCGCGATGCGATTGAGCATCATCACCAGAGTTTTGACGGTTCGGGCTATCCCGACGGCCGGAAAGGTGAAGAAATTCCGCTCTGGGCGCGCATTATCGGCGTCACCGATGCGTACGCCAACATGGTTACCGAGCAATCGCTTTCCGCCGCCCGCACGCCCGAGCAAGCTTTGGACGAACTGGCGCAGATGAGCGGCACGCGTTTTGACGGCATGCTCGTACGTTTGCTGCTGCGGGCACTCAAATCGGAAAGAACGCCATCCAGTTAAATTCTCTCTTTTGTGAGCGCGAGGAACTCGCGCCCCATGCAATCTCCTATATCGCGGAAAGTTGTTTTTCCCTGGGAATTGTCCTCCCGGTCTCGCCCTCTGAGAGGTCGGAGTCCCTTTCGGATTACCGATGCTTCGGTGCTTTCCCGTGCTCCCGCCAGCCCTCGACAATCAGATACAGCACAGGAATGAAGAAAAGATTCAGTATGGTCGACATGATCATGCCGCCAAACACGGTGGTTCCGACGGAATGGCGTCCGTTCTCTCCGGCGCCGCTCGCGATCACAAGCGGGACAACACCCAGAATAAATGCCAGCGAGGTCATCAGAATCGGGCGCAGACGAATCGTCGCCGCCTGTATGGCCGACTCCATCAGCGGGACGCCGCGCTCGCGCAATTGCTCGGCGAATTCCACGATCAGGATCGCGTTCTTGCTGGCCAGGCCTACGAGCATGACGAGCCCAACCTGACAGTAGATATCATCTTGCAGGCCACGCGTCCATTGCGCGCCGAGCGCGCCCAGCAGCGCCATGGGCACGGCCAGCAAAACGATGAAGGGCAGCACGAAACTTTCGTATTGCGCCGAAAGCGTCAGATAGACGACCAGGGATCCCAGTCCGAAAAGAATCAGCGATATTCCTGCAGATTGCAATTCTTCCAGCGAGAGTCCGGTCCAACTGTAGGAGAATCCTTGCGGCATTTTCGCGGCGAGCTGTTCCATGGCGGCAATGGCCTGCCCCGAGCTGTACCCCGGGGCGGGGGATCCGTCAATTTCGGCCGAGCGAAACAGGTTGTAGTGGCTGATGACCTGCGGAGTCGCAGTCTGGGTAATGCCGATCAGATTATCCAGGGGCACCATCGCACCACTATCCGATCTCGCGTAAAACTGCCGCATGTCCTGCGCCGTCGAGCGGAAGTGTTTGTCAGCCTGCACATAAACGCGGTAGGAACGATTGTTGAAATCGAAATCATTCACATACGCCGAGCCCACGTACACACCCAGCGTATCTGTGATCTGCGAAAGCGGTACGTGCAGGCTCTTGGCTTTTTCGCGATCGATCGTTACTACATACTGCGGATCATTGGCGGTAAACTGCGTGAACACCTGACTCAAATCCTTGCGCTGGCTAGCCTGCTGCATAAGCCCTTGCACCGCGCTCGCCAGCTCGTCCAGCCGGTGCGCGCCCTGATCCTGTACCACAAACTGAAATCCGCCAAATTGCCCGAGTCCCTGCACCGCGGGCGGAAGGGTCGCGAAAACAACCGCACCGGAAATTCCAAACAGTTTCATGCGCACGCGATTCACCACCGCCATGGCGCTATGCTGGTCGCCCACACGTTGCGAATAGGGCCGAAGGGTCACGAAAATAATTCCCTGGTTTGCCGCTGCTCCCGCAAAACTGAATCCTGCTACCGAAAAAACTCCCTCGACCTCCGGTTCTGCTTGCAGGATTCTTGAGGCCTGTGCCCCGACGGCTTCGGTGTATTCGAGCGAAGCGCCAGGCGGCGCTTGGATAATGACCATGAAATATCCCTGATCGTCATCCGGAACGAATCCCGTAGGTACGTGAGTAAACACAAAATAGGTTAGCCCCAGGCCAGCAAAAAACAGGACCACCATAACCGCCTTGAATTCCAGCACGTGATGCAGCAGGGCTCGGTACCCGCGGGTCATGGCAGCGACGCCATCGTCAAACTTGCGCAGCCACCACCACTTTTGCCTGTGCCCGCCAGCCAGAAAGATCGCGGCCAGCGCGGGCGCCAGTGTGAGCGCGTTGAAAGCGGAAATGGCAATCGAAAACGCAATGGTCAGGGCGAATTGGCGAAACAGGATGCCGGTGGTTCCCGGGAAAAATGCCACCGGCACAAAGACGGCCACGAGCACAAGAGAAGTCGCGATGACGGCGCTGGTAATCTCAATCGTGGCAGCGATTGCGGCCTTGTGTGAATCGTGTTCTCCCCCGGTGATGTGCCGCTCAATATTCTCAATTACTACGATGGCGTCATCAACCACAAGTCCCGTAGCCAGCGTGATGCCAAAAAGCGTCAGCGTATTAATGGAAAATCCGAGCAACTTGACGAAGGCGAAAGTGCCGATGAGCGAAACTGGAGTAGCGATGAAGTGAATCATCGTGGTCCGCCAGTCGCCGAGAAAGATGAAGATCACCCCGATGACCAGCAGAATGGCCAAGCCCACGGTGAAAACCACGTCGTGGATCGACGCGCTCACTGCCTCCGTGCTGTCGAAGGCCAACTTGTAGTGCATTCCGGGAGGAAAACTCTTCGAAAGCCGCTCCAGTTCTGCCAATGCCAGCTTATGAACTTGAAGCGCATTCGCCGTGGAGAGCTGCGCAACTGCAAATCCGGTGGCTTCTTGCCCGTTGTAGAGCAAGTCCGCTGCATAACTCTCTGCTCCTAATTCCGCGCGGCCCACGTCGCGCAAGCGCACCAGAGTTCCATCCGCGTTCGTCTTCAAAATGATGTTTTCGAACTGCGTCGGCTCGCTCAAACGACCAATGGCCCGCACACTGATTTGATAATCTTGCCCGGGAACAGCCGGCTGCTGTCCAACTTGACCGGCTCCGACCTCCACGTTCTGCTCGGAAAGAGCATTCACGACATCGGTAGCCGTAAGTCCGCGGCCTGCCATGCGAGCCGGATCGAGCCACAGCCGCATGGAATACTTTCCTTCGCCAAAAATCTGCACGTCGGCGACTCCCGGAATACGTTTGAGCGCGTCTCGCACATAGACGTCGAGGTAGTTGCTCATGACCAGCGGCGAATACCGGTTGTTGTCGGAGGTGACGGCGGCGCCGAAGACAAAGTTCTGCGACGCCTTCTGGGTCGTCATGCCCACTGCCTTGACCGCAGCTGGAAGCCGCCCTTGCGCCGTGTTCACGCGGTTCTGGATGTCGACCGCGGCCAGGTCGGGATCGCGCGTGATATCAAACGTGACCAGGATCTGGCTGGTGCCATCATTGCCGCTGGTCGAGGTCATGTACTTCATGCCTTCGGCGCCGTTGATCTGCTGTTCGAGCGGAATCGTCACTGCGCTCTCGACCGTCTGTGCGCTGGCTCCGATGTAGCTGCTGGTCACGCCCACTTGCGGCGGAGCGAGATTGGGAAACTGCGCGATCGGCAGGGTAGGAATGACTGCCGTGCCCGCCAGAACAATCAGCAGCGCGCAAACCGTGGCGAATACCGGACGGCGAATGAAGAACTCAGCAAACATGAATAGTCACGAGCGCGGAAGCCTGAGCCCTCCGCAGATTGTTACAATGTTTCGCTTGGAATCCTGACCGGGCTGTGAGCGGCGATCCGCCCGCTGGTCTTGGCTCGCCGCAGTTCACCAGCAACTTCAACTTAGCGGAATCACCGGCGCACCATCCAGCAGAAATTGTGTTCCCGAAACGATCACCTTGTCCCCGGGCTTGAGTCCGTCCTGCACTTCGAGGTTATTGCCGATGGTCTCGCCGATCTTCAGCGGCTTCTGGCGCGCCACGAACGAGCCGCCATTCTGTGGCTCGGCGACAAACGCGAAATATTGGCCGGCAAGGCGTGACACCGCCAAGATCGGCACTTCGGGATTGTCATGTGTTCCGAAGATAACGCGCGCCCGCACAAACTGTGACTGTCGCAACACATCGTTGCCGTTCGCGACTCTTGCTTTCACAAGAACCGTCTGTGTGGAATTGTCCACCTGCGGCGAAATGAAGCTCACGCGGGAATCCGCAAGCACATTGCCGTTGCTGTCGAGAACTTGCACCGGCATATCCATCCGCAATTGCCGCGACCGCTCCACTGGAACATAGACGTACACTTCCAGACTGCCAGGCTGATCAATCGTGGTGAGCTGGGTCGAGGTCGTGACCCGGTCGCCGACGCGCACTGGAATATCGCCGACGATCCCGCTACGCGGCGCGACTACCTTGAAATAATGCAGTTGTACTTCCTGCTCGCTCACTTGCGCGTCGAGCGAATCCATCTGCGCCTGGGCGGCATCCAGAGTGGACTTTGCCTGGTCCAGGTCCTGCCGGCTGACGACTCCTGCTTCAAAAAGAGAATGAGCGCGATCGTATTGCACTTTGGCCAAGGCAAGGCTCGCTTCCTGCGCGGCGCGGGCGCTTTCCTGGCTTTTCACGGTCGCCTGCTGCTTCAGTGGATCGATCTCAATCAATGCCGCGCCAGCCTGCACGCGGTCGCCAGAGTGCACGAAAATCTGGGTGATCTGCCCCTCGACTTGCGGCATGATCACGGCTGAATCCCGCGATTTCAGCGTCGCTACATACTCGCCAACATCCCTGATTGAAACGGGCTGTGCCTGAATCACCTTGACGGGCATGGCTGGAGGACCAGCCGCCTGAGGATTTTGTGCAGCATTTGTCGAGCACGCCACATTCATGGCACTGGCCGCAATCACCAGCAGAAGGGTATTCCACACGGAGGGACCGAAGGTGCTTTGCCTATGCATACCAATCGCTTCGTTTGCGTCCTAAGTACTGTAACGCGAACCGCATCAAACTTGGAAGTCGGCTGCGGCCGCGCAGTTCGGCCTGAAAGCATTGAGATTCACTGCCAGCCGCAAGGACGCAAAATAATCGCTTCGATTCAGGCATTTTCCAGAGTACTACTGGCCGGTCTGGCGGCCAATTTCCCTGGATCGTCGCGTTCCACATAAGCCCAGGGCATCTTTGGATCGTGGGTGAAGATGGTGAGCCACTTCTGCGGGATTGACTGCCCATAGTACTCCTTCTTGCTTTCGACAGTCTGCAGCGGGTGTAGATCGAAACTCATTCCCCATGCAACATCGATGTGGGCCGTGGTAGGAATCAGATCGGAGATGTAACACGCGGTTTTGCCGCGGCTTTGCACAACAACTGCCTGCATATGCGCGGTGTGACCGGGAAAAGTCTTCACCGAAATGCCGGGCACGATTTCTTCGCCGCCTTTCAACAATGTCATTTGCCCGCTTGCTAAGAGGGGATTGTAGTTCTCAGGAATGTAGCTGATCGCGTCCCGCTCGCTGGGGCGTTGCGCATACTCCCACTCACCTTGCGGGGCATAGTATTTGGCTTGCGGGAAAGTAGGCACGATCTTGCCGCTCTGATCGCGAATCGTGTTCCACCCGCAATGATCGAAATGCAGGTGGGTATTAATCACAATGTTAATATCATCAGGAGAAATACCGGCACGCACGAAGCTGTCGAGCAATTTTGCGGGCTGGCCGTAAAACTTGATCATGCGCTCGGAAAGCTTATTGCCCATGCCAGTTTCGATCAGCACGTTCTCTCGTCCGGTGCGAACCAGCAGCGAATTGAGTCCGGCCACGACATAATTGCGCTCATCCGGCTGCACTCTGCGCGACCACATCACTTTGGGGATAACCCCAAAAAAGATGCCGCCGTCGAGAAGATAGGTGCCGTCGGAAAGAATACTGATTTCAAAGTCGCCTAACGAGAGTCGATGCATAAATTCAGTCTGCCATATCCCCACTATCACCGTCTGGAGAAATCCCTATCCGCAAAGTGGTTGACTTGCAATGGGGGCCTCGGGCCGGTGACAATCATTTCGTGGAAAAAAGCCCGTCTAAAACTCGCCGGTCACCTGTCCCAAGGCAAATGCACGCGCCGTTTGTGCCGGGCGCGATTGTGATCGCGACTTTATCCAATCCGCGGGAGAAATTTTGGGGCATGGTTCTAGCGCTGGCTCCGGAAGGATTGAGCCTGAGTGGCGTAGAACTCGCATCGTTCGAGGATCTCACGGTGATGGTGAAAGACGGCGAGCCCTTCAGTCCGGCTGTGGTTTTTTTCCCCATGCACCGCATCGAGCGCGTAGAGCTTGACTTGCCCGACGGCAGTTTGCCATCTCTTTCCCAGCGTTTCCTCGCCAAAACCAGCCTCGATCCTTCTGTGGCTCTGGCGCCTCGGCACGGCGGGCAGAAGAGCGAAGCGGGTGAGGTGTCCGCAACTGTGTCATCGCTTGCAGCCAAGGAGCCGGCGTGAAGCTCTCTCAAGTCCTCACAGCGCCGAATCAACTCACTTTGCTGCGGATGATCTTCGTCCCGTTCATTGTCATCCAGCTCGTCGATGGTCACTATTTCTGGGCCCTCGTCGTTTTCATAATCGCGGGCTTGAGCGACGGGCTCGACGGCCTATTGGCGCGCCGGCTAAAACAGCAAACTCTTCTGGGACAATACCTCGATCCCATCGCCGACAAGCTTCTGCTCAGCACGCTGTTCCTCGTGCTTTCCATTCTTCACAACATCCCGTGGAAGTACACCGTCGTCGTATTCAGCCGCGACATTTCTATTTTGGCCGCCAGCGCGGTTTTATTTGCGATTGCGGGGCTGCGCGATTTTCGCCCCAGCATTTTTGGCAAAGCGAATACTTTTTCCCAGATCAGCGCCGTGTTCTTTGTCCTGTTGTTTGCCGTTCGCCGATCGCGGTGGATCTGGATTCCCCGGGTGGTTTTTCTGCGGGCGACTTTCATCTTTACGATCTTATCCGCGCTGCATTATGTCATTCTTGTGCAGCAGCGTTTGCGCGAGCACACCCACGCTTTGCCACCGCACAGTGCATGATCATTTGACCCGCTTTCTCGCCCACCCCTAGAATCTTAGGTTCGTCGCGGCACAATGGAACGATGCCACTTCACCTTTACAACACGATGTCGTCACAGATCGAGGAGTTCCGTCCGCTAAAGGACAACGAAGTGCGCATGTACGCCTGCGGCCCGACAGTTTACGACTACGGCCACATCGGCAATTTCCGTACTTTCGTTGCGGTTGATATTCTGCGCCGCGTGCTGCGCCAGTCGGGATATAGACTACGCCACGTCATGAACATTACCGACGTGGACGACAGGATCATTGGCAACGCCGCGCGCGACGGCGTGACAGTGCAGCAGTACACGGCGAAATACGAGAAGACGTTTCTCGAAGACGGGGCCATGCTCAATATCGAGCGGCCTACGCTGGTGCGCGCCACGGAACACATTCCGGAGATGGCGGAGTTTGTCGCGAAATTGGTGGAGAAGGGAATCGCCTACCGGACCGAAGACGGTTCGTATTACTTCCGGATAGCGAAATTCCCCCAATACGGCAAACTTTCGAAAAAAGATTTCAGCGGGATCATCGACGGGGCGCGCGTGGACACTGACAAATACGATAAAGACAGCGCCCGCGACTTCGCTCTGTGGAAGGCGCCGAAGCCCGGCGAAGCTTCGTGGCAGACGGCAATCGGGCCGGGCCGTCCGGGTTGGCATCTGGAGTGCTCGGTCATGTCGATGGAACAACTGGGCGAGAGCTTCGATCTGCATGCCGGTGGTGAGGACCTGCTATTCCCACATCACGAAAATGAAATCGCGCAATCGGAATCGCTTACCGGCAAGATGTTTGCCCATTTCTGGTTTCATGCGCGCTTTCTTCTCGTCGAAGGCGAGAAGATGTCAAAAAGTCTGGGAAATTACTTCACGCTGCGCGACCTGGTTCTCAAGGGACACAAGCCGTCCTCGATCCGATATCTGCTCGCTTCAGTGCCCTATCGCAATCAGCT
>JASHQK010000345.1 GCA_030039195.1 Candidatus Sulfotelmatobacter sp. | reverse complement strand
CGGTCACAAGACCCGAAAGCTTGCAATACACGTTGGGATTGCTTGCCAGTGTGCAGATCTGTTTACTCCAGTCATCGAGTTCGCCAGTTCGAATGGAGGGCTTCGCCATGTGATCCAGTACAAATTTCTGGTCAGGAAATTTCTGCACGAGTTCTATTGCCGCCGGTAGTTGCCGCGGATAGATCAGAATGTCAAATGTAAAATCAAAATCTCTAAACTTGGCGATACCTCGACAGAAGTCAGGTCGCAGCATGAAACGGTCGTCAGGTTCCGATTGCACAATGTGCCTTAAGCCACGAAGCTTCCTGAATTGCGAAAAATGATCGAGGCGCTCAGGCAACTTCGGAGACGACAGGTCCAGCCATCCTACTACGCCGCGAATCATCGAACCGTGCTGGTCTGCGAGAGACAGTAGAAATTCGGTTTCCAGTTCCGACTGATCGGCCTGCACCGCGACGCAGCCATCCATTCCATTCGCGCTCAGTTCTCCCTTCAGTTCCTCGGGTAAGAAATTCCGCATCAAAATCGACATTTCCGGGGTAATCCAACTATCTCTCTGCCGGTCGTACTTCCAGAAATGCTGGTGGGAATCGATGTACATGATTCACGAGTCCACGACGGGCGCCTGCCTCATCCGTGAAGATTCAAAAAACCGCCATCAATGGGATAGTCCACGCCTGTAATAAACGCGGCTTCATCAGAGCACAAAAAGAGAGCGAGGGCGGCAACTTCCTCCGGTTCGGCCATCCGGCCAATCGGCTGTGTTGCCGACAACTCTGCAAACATCTCTGCTTCGCGGCCGGGATAATTTTTCCGCAGATAACCGTCAACGAAAGGGGTATGAACCCGCGCCGGAGA
Organism: Candidatus Sulfotelmatobacter sp.; assembly: GCA_030039195.1. Lineage (GTDB taxonomy): Bacteria > Acidobacteriota > Terriglobia > Terriglobales > Acidobacteriaceae > Sulfotelmatobacter. The sequence continues at coordinate 3,994 of JASHQK010000345.1, read as the reverse complement.
GATACAATTGCAGCGAATTTTGTACGGCAGATAATCTCGGGCGACAGAATAGGTCATCGCAACTATCGCGCCCTTGCTCATTGAATATGCAAAACGATCGGCAAGACCAGCCCAAGCAGCGACCGAAGCCATGTTCAGAATCGTTCCTCCGCCCGCATTTTTCATGTGGTCGACAATCGCAAGCATGCAGTTGTAAAAGCCCTTGACATTCACTCTGAAAACACTGTCAAAGTCTTTCTCGCTGGTGTTTTCAAGTTTACCGATGTGCGAAATACCTGCGTTATTGACCAGGATGTGAATCTGTTTCGGCTGAGCGATCTGCTGAAAAACGTTCTTCACCTGCGCCTGATTCGATACGTCACAGTGGAAAACACTGGATGTTCCACCAGTTTGGGAAATCTCGGAAGCTACCTTCTCAGCCGCGGCCGAATCGAGATCGACAATGTTGACGTAGGCGCCATGGGCAGCGAATTTGATTGCGATGGCTCGCCCGATACCGCTTCCTGCGCCGGTAATAATGGCTGCCTTGCCACTCAACTTGCAGCTAGCCGAATCTAGCGAGGGCGCGTTCAGAGCGACACACCTCGCTTCCAGGGAATGAAATCGTCCTGATTCAAAGTTTCCGCCTTGGTGCGACATTCGCCGCTGGCAATCTCGATCACGCGTTCTAATATCGTTTCGCCCATTTGTTCAATGGTCTTGGCTCCGCTGACTACCGGGCCCGCATCAATGTCGATAATATCTTTCATTCGCTGGGCGAGGTCCGAGTTCGTGGAAATCTTAACTACGGGTGCGATGGGATTTCCCGTTGGAGTTCCCAACCCGGTTGTAAATAAAACTACGTTGGCTCCGGCTCCCACTTGCGCTGTAACCGATTCCACGTCATTGCCTGGGGTACAGTGCAGATTCAGGCCAGGCTGAACGGAATACTCGGGATAATCCAGAACCGCGGTGATCGGCGATGTGCCGCCTTTCCTTGCCGCGCCCGCCGATTTCATCGCGTCGGTGATAAGTCCATCGCGAATGTTGCCGGGTGAGGGATTCATGTCGAAACCAGAGTGGACGGCTTTAGCCCGAGCGGCGTAGTCGCGCATAATCTGAATGAAGTGGTTGCCGACATCGCGACTCACGCTGCGATTGATCAATTCCTGTTCGACTCCGCAGAGTTCAGGAAACTCCGAGAGAATCGTTCGTCCACCGAGCGCAGCCAGAATGTCCGAGACATAGCCGATCGCCGGATTCGCGGAGATGCCCGAAAACCCATCGGATCCGCCACATTGCAGAGCTGCACAGAATGCTGAAAGCGGAGCGGGAGTGCGGACGCACTTATTCGCCTCGACGAGTCCAAGAAAAGTAGCGTCGATCGCATCGGTGAGCATTTTGAATTCTGATCCGCTCTGCTGCTGCTCGAATACCAGAAGCGGCTTTTTGAAATCGGCGTCGCGCTTTCGAATCTCCTCTCGCAAAATAGCGGTTTGGGAGTGCTGGCAACCCAGGCTAAGAACCGTCGCTCCCGCCACATTCGGATGATGAATATAGCCGGCGAGCAAGCCGCATAGATTGGTTGCGTCCTCGCGTGTCCCCCCACAGCCGGCCTGGTGAATGAGAAACTTGATGCCGTCAACATTTTCGAAAACCTTCGGCTGCGCCGAAGTCTGGGCGCTCATTTCGGCCGCATGTTTTCCGATTGGCTTCAGATCTCCCGAGCGATAAAGCTTTACAAGGTTGGCAACGTGCTGGCGATAAATTTTGGGAGCTGCGAGCCCCATCTCTTCTTCGAAAGCCTGCTTCATGACATCGATATTTCTGTTTTCGCAGAAGACCAGCGGCACAACCAGCCAATGATTCCTGGTCCCAACCTGGCCATCGGGCCGGCGATATCCGCGAAAAGTCTTTGCAGTCCATCGACTCACATCGGGCGGTCTCCATTTATGTGACAGCGAACTCCCGTGGAAGGGGGCTGAGTCGTGGCGCGTGTTTCGCGTGGTCACGACCTCGCCGGCGCGAATCGGTTGTCTTGCCTTGCCGACCAACACCCCATACATGACGAGATTGCCATCGAAAGGAATGTCTTCTGTCGCAAACTTGTGTTTCGCGGGGACGTTGGAGGCCAGGACATGCTCGCGGCCGGAAAAACTGATTCGTTCTCCCGCGCGCAGGTCCCGCAGAGCGATCAGAACATTGTCGGAGGGATCAAGCTGCAATACGGTGTTTTGCATGACAATTTGCGCGATGCGAAGCTGCTCTCGCATTTACCGTGCGAAAGGAACTTTCACGAAAGCGGGTACAACAAGCGTGCCCGTAGATTTCAAGATTATAAATCGGGCGGACCCCGCTTCGTGCTTCCTTGGATTTGCGTAGCATTGCGGTTTGAAGGGATGCGACCGGAACGCGCGACGATTGCGTCGCAAAACCGCGACGCTTCGCGCCGATCGCCCAGGTCCTTCGCTGCGCAAAGAACGCTTGCTCAGGATGACAACTGAACTGCACCACTACGTGGATTTGTGGTGTGTTGCATGAGTTCCGGGTCTCAGTCGCCACAAATCTTCTGAGACCCTCGCGCAGCGTGCGTGGCAAGGTCGAAAAACTCGATGTGGTTCTGGCGCCCGAACTCTATTCGCGTTGATAGCTCAACTTGCCATCCACCAGAACAGCGGTAACGTGACTCATGTATTCAAATGGATCGCCGTCATAGAGCACGACGTCGGCATCTTTGCCCGGTTCCAGCGAGCCGACACGATCGGCAATGCCCAGAATCTTAGCCGCCTCAATCGTTGAAGCGCGCAGCGCACCTTCGAAGCCGAGGCCGTTGGCGGCGGCGACACCTGCCTCAAACAGCAAAACACGGTTCTTAGGCACATAGCCTTCAAACCCGGTCATCAGCGCGACGGGAACGCCGGCCTGCGCGAGAATGCCTGCATCTTCCAGCGAGGCATTATTGGTCTCCATCGATTCCAGCCGTTGCAGAGTAGGGCCGACCAACGCGGCTGCACCGGATTGCTTGATCAGCGGCGCTTCCAGGTAGCCTTCAGTCACGCTGCTCAAAATCAACTTGAGTTTGAATTCCTGAGCAAGGCGGATTGCGGTGTCGATGTCATCGGCACGATAAGCGTTGAAAATTGCCGGCACATCGCCGCGCAACGCAAGACCAATCGCTTCCAACTTCAAATCGCGAGCCGGTTCTTTGCTGGGATCTTTTTTCTCGTTTGCGTTCCACTCCGCCCACTTCTTTTGATAAGCCTGCGCTTTAAGCAGGCCTTCACGAATGATCGCCGCCGTCATCATCCGTGTGGTTGGAGCTTTACCTTTCTCGCCATAGAACTGTTTGGGCGACTCGCCAAGATTGAACACAATCGCGGAAACCGGCTTTACCGCGAGTTCGTCGACAGTAGGGCCTACGGTTTTTGGACCAACCGTCTTGAAGATCCCGGCTTGCCCCGCAATCGGATTGGTGATTCCCGGCGCTGACTGAACTGTGGTCACGCCGTACGTGTTGATGTACTGGAGCAGCATCTCGCGAGGGTTGAAGCTGTCGAGTGCGCGAACGTCGGCTGTATCCGGATCGGTCTGTTCGTCCTGATCCTGATCGGCGGGGATGTTGTATGCGCCTGAAATACCGGCTGTTGTCTTGGCGTCAATCAGACCCGGGGTCACGTAGACGGCGTGCATCACCGTATAGCCGTCAGGTGCCTTGCTGCCAGCGCGAACAGCCGCAATCTTGCCATTCTCGATGAGCACAACGCCGGGCCGTCCTTGAGCTTCACTGCTCATGGTGTAGAGTTTGTCAGCCACGATCGCAATTTTCTGTGCTGAGACGACCTGTGAACTTGTGAGAATTGCCACGGCGAGCAAAAGGTCATGCAGCCAGCGTGGAGTCATTGCGCGCCTCCGGCCGCGGCGGCGTTGAATTTCGGATAGCGATCTGCAACGTCGTAGCCGCCCGTTGCATAGTGCAGATCCGCGGGGTTGCTTCGGTCGAAAATCTTTTCGCCTT
>JASHQK010000344.1 GCA_030039195.1 Candidatus Sulfotelmatobacter sp. | reverse complement strand
ATTGCTTCCCTACGGTCGGTTGTCCGCTCGAGACATAAGCAAACCATGAAGCCAAGCGGAACGAAGCCCGCGATATTGATCAAAACGTCATACGCGTACGTCCAGTTGGCGCTAAACTCTCTTGCGGCAGACTGTAAGAGAATTTTATGCGGAATTGAGAATGTTGAGGGCATCAATAGGTCAGGCTCACTGGACATTTCGTTACGAATCATCTGGCCGGATCCTTCACTGAACTCATATCGTGCAATGGCGTGTTCAAGATCGGGAGCGTCGCTGGTTGGCTCAGTCCAAAACGTGTAATGCGACAGCGCTTCTTCTGGCGTCAGATCTTTGGAATAGATCGCGAGGCCGCGTAGGTCGCCTGACCAGGGATAATACTCTGTAGGGGAAGTACCCAGAACTATTTCGCCCGATAACTCCCTTCGGGATATTTTGAATCTGCAAAATGACTGTCTTAATTGGCCATCTAAGTACACAGTCGTCCCGGCAGGTCCCGATGAGACTGTTACGAGCACGAGTCGCCCGGGATGGAATACTTCCTCGACGTCGAACTTTATCGTTCTGGTCGGATCGGATTGAACGGTCGCATCGTGTGTAATCAGTAAGCTATCGTTCCATTGCCGTACCATGAATTGGCGCGGGCGGCCAGACTCATAGAAGGCCAGTATTGTTTGCAACGACTTTGCGCTGGCAGGCCGAAGGAGGAGTTCCAAGCTAAGTGAAGGCGTTTCAGGATCGGGTAGCGCTAAGGGCGCTTGGCTGAGGACCAGACCGGCTCTGTCAAACCTAAGGCCAGTTGTCCCGCGCAGCCAAGAAACTCGATTACCCGGAAACGGATTAAATGGCCAAAGAGTAGCGACCAGAACGGTAAAAACAGCTATCATGCACAGGCCCTTCAAAGTGTCGAGTCCCTTGCTGCGCGAGATCTCGCGTTGGTTCAGGGGCGAAGAATTTTGTCCCTACATCTTGTCTAGTTTCTTCGATACGTACGCGACTATGTTTTTTATGGAGTCGAGAGTTCCTGGCACGGCAATCTCATCATCTTCGATAGTGATACCAAAGTGCTGTTGAAGAAACATCACCAGCTCTATCGAGCCGCTAGAGTCTATGACGTTCCCCAAGAGCGAGTCATCATCCCGCAAAGACTCGGAACGACCTGGCAAAAACTTTTCGACCAAAAACCCCCTAACTTCGCGCTCAACGTCTGCTGTCGTCATTGTGTTCTGGTTCCCTTTGAATGGAAAGTGAAATCCTCCGTGCTTACGCGCTCGGACGCATGAATATGTCGCATATACGTCTATAGCAGACTTTGCATGACAGAATGTCTGCTGCACAGCTTGGTATTAAAAATCATTTGTCAAGATGCCGTACCAAAGCTCCAGAGCGAAGTGTCTCCATCAAACGGGCAGGCATACCACGCCATACCGTCTTCAAGGTCTTTCTGTAACGCTGGAGAGACCGCTTTATAATAGAAAGGGCAGCTAGGATATCTCCTCACGTATGGGTGCCAACCTTCACAAATTCGACGAATTCCGGGAGGAAATCCCAAGACTTCAAAAACATGACTTCCTGCATCATTGGCGTTTCGGTAGGCGGCAATCCACAGGGACTTCAGAACTTGTGGGTCATCTTCCACGGCCAACGTGTCGACAATGATAGATCTACGCAAACCATTGACTTGGTTGGGAGGTTCGTGACGAATTACAGCGTAGCCGCGAAGTCTCCTATTTAGATAGCAACAGAGTATGCGAGTGCAACCTGCATCGCCAGGAATGTCGAGATGCCAGCGTAGCGTTGCAGGGCTTCGATCGGCAAGCAAGCGTGGTGTTTCCTGCAGCTTTTGCCTCCAAAGATCTTCAAAGTCATCCCCAATCTCCTCGATACCAATCTCTGTCACGGCGAGGACGGCCGTTTTCGGCGATGGCCACCTTCTTCGAAGAATCTTGTCGCTCGCTAGCGCTACCGACCCAATCGCGCTACCGATCGCCGAAATCGGACGCGCCAGCCCCAGCTTCTGTGTGACTGCTTCGGCAAACGGATGGGAGCGTAGCACCCAAAAGAGCACCGATTCGTATTCGGGCTGGGGAAGAGGGGCACACTGGAAGGCACGAGCCATCCTTCCGACAGGTTCAATTGCAGTCGTTGTGAGGTAGAGATCTACAGATGTCTGGCGATAGAATGCCGCGTTTAAGCTCAGACTGGACGACCGATATCCAGGCTCTGCTACTAAGCCAGAAGCCGCGGCGGCAATGAGAAGTCGGTCACCAAAGTGGTACAGGAGCGGAATGTTACCGAGATAGCCCACGATCTTATTATCGGACTCCAACACCCAGCCGATAGCCAGTTTTTCCCGGAGCTGGTCCATAATGGGATTCCGCCGCCATAGCCGCTCCCAATTCTCAAGCGAATCGGAAGAGAGGCCATAGCGACTCCTGAGGTCCCGGACACCGAGAAAATCCGCAAACTGCACTTCCCGAAGCACAGCGCGAAGCGGACGAGACAGTCCTTGAACGCGAAGAGGATTATGATTTCTGTGTTTGCGCTTGCGAATCGCGTGCAAAACCATAGAGGCTACCCTGGTTTCGATTGAAGGCATGTGAGTCGTGTTAACTAATTAGCTGTCGTTCCTGAATTTCGCAGGGGAATTGGCGAGATCGTTCGCAAGCGCAGGCAATTCACTCCTTAGACCGACGACACAATTATACACATTTAGAAGATTTGGCACTGAGTACTGCCAGGCAAGCTTGTTTTGGATCAGCGACGTTCCCAATTTGCCTATCGAATACCTTAGCTCTGGATTGTTAATTAGTTTCCCAATTTGGACAGCGAAATCAAGAAAATCACCCGGCCGGGCATAGAGCGCGGCCGCATCAGCGCTGCATCTAGTCTCATGCAAATCAAATGTGACGATGGGCTTACCAGCGGCCATATACTCCATAATCTTTATGAATGTCGACTGAGCATTGTAGGTATTGAATGGATCCGGAGCGACACAAATATCCGCGGTAGCAATGAATCGTGCATACATCCCAGGGTCCGTGACCCAGCCCGCAAACCACATCTTGTCGTCGACGCGAAGTTCGCGAGCGAATGTCTTCGCGGACTCCAACGCATCACCGTCGCCCAAAATGACACAATAGAAGTCCTCCACTTTCAAAGTGTAACGCAAATGGTGGAGCGCACAACACAATCCATCAAGCCCATCCTGCGAATTCGTAGCCCCCGCAAAGACAATAATATTGGCCGACACGCGTCGAAGATCAGAGTGGATGTCTCCCGATGTGGCTACGGAGTCAGGCCCGTTCCGTACAACGGTAACTTTGGTATTACGTACGAATCCACGTTGCAAAGCGACCTTCTTGTACGATTCATTCGTGACAATAATGTGGTCAGCAAGCAAGTATGAGCACCGCTCCAGTCCTAGTAAGAACCGTGAGAGCAACCGATGTTGGCCAAATTTGGCAGCGTATAGCTCTGGGGCCAAATCATGTTGATCGTAGATTATCTTCTTTCCGATGAGTTTGTAGATGCCGAGTATCGGGACGACTGAGTCAGGAGGGTTTGCAACGTGGACAATGTCGAAGCCCTTGTGTAGCAGTATCCAAACACTAAGAACTGCTATCGCCGTCATTGCGTAAACGTACTCAGACAGATATCCAAGGACCGTCTTGCTAAAAGGCCAGATGGGAAACTCATATATGCTCACAGGGTTAATGGATTGATGTAGGTTATGCCGTTCGGCAGGACATATTACCATCACCTGATATCCTGCGGCTGTCAATGTTTCTACCTCGTGTCGGACACGCGGGTCTCGAGAGTAAGGACAATTCTCAACCACCATCAATATGCGATTTCGGATTACAGTGCCTTTGCCCAAAGTCTTCCCCCAAGTTCGCCATGTACCGGTGGTAAGTACGGCAGCGCTGGTTATTTCAATAACTCATACCCGAATAAGAAGGCTGTTGGTTGGGCACCACCGCAGTGCTGTAAGCGACCTGCCCCCTGCTTTCGTTCATGTGAGAATACGACAAACTCCCGCTGCTCCCCTCTCCGGTTTGAGCCGGGATGGGGGAGCGCGAGGGGCAAGGGACGGCGTTTGAATCCCCTGCCCCTCGCTGAGCTATGTAGAAGCTTGCGGCTTCGGTAGCAGCAAACTCTTTCGGGGTTTTATATCCCAAGCTGCTATGCGGGCGCTCTTCGTTGTGCTCCTTGCGCCAGGCCGCGATCTTCCGCCGCGCATCGAACAGATTCTGAAACCAGCTCACGGCCAGGCACTCTTCCCGCATCCGCCCATGAAAACTCTCAATGCAGGCGTTCTGCGTGGGCTTGCCGGCTGGATGTGTAGCAACTCCGATCTGCCGCTCTACGCACCACGCCAGAAAATGCCGGCTAGTTAGCTCCGGCCCGTTGTCGCAGCGAATCGCCTGCGGCACTCCGCGCTCACTCACAATCTGCTCCAACACCCGCGTCACTCTCCGACTGGCAAAATTCGTATCCACTCCCCGCACCAAACACTCCCGCGTGTAGGCATCGACCACGCTCAGCACACGGATCGCCCGTCCGCACGCTACCGCGTCGTGCGCGAAATCCAGCGTCCACTCCTGATTCGCCGCCGTCCGTGCCACCAGCGGCTTTCCCTCGCGCACGCAATGCTTCCGCCTCTTCCGCCGTATCCTCAGCCCCGCTTCGCGGTAAATCCGATGCCGCCTCTTATGGTTCACATGCTCTCCACTTCGGCGCAGCAGTACATGCAGCCGCCGATACCCGAAGCACGGTTTCTCCGGCACTAACTCCACCAGCTTCGTCCGCAACGGCTCGTCCGTACGCTGACTGCGATAGCGGTACGTCGTCACCGCCAGACGCATCACTCGGCACGCCCGCCGCTCGCTGAAGGTATACTTCTCTCGCATCTGCCCAACGGTCGCCTTCAGGACCGCGAGCTCCACCCGTTTTCTTCAATCACCCACTGCAGCGCATCCTTGTCCAGACTCAGATCCGCCACCAGCTTGCGCAGCCGCGTGTTCTCATCGCGCAACAGTTTCGCTTCCTGCGCCTGAGTCACGTCCATTCCGCCGTACTTCGCCTTCCACGCGTAGAGTGTGTGCTTCGACACTCCCAGTTCTCGTGCCACATCCTCGACCGCTCGTCCCGCTTCGACCTGCTTCAAAGCACCAATCATCCGCGCTTCCGTGTGCCTGCTTCTCAACATAAACCCTTCCCCTTTCTTCGCAAAAATCATACTCAGCTTTGTTCCGAAAGAGGGGAGCGGGTCACTACCGCTTTAGCTTCTGTCCTGAAGCCGCACCCACAAGTTCTGCCCGCGTATTATCCAACTGCGCCTTCTTTCGCTCATTCGACTGGACTATTACGTCTAAGAAGCCAGAAGTAAATGCTTGGCGCAAAATTGCAATATTTGGCATTACGCAATGTCCACCGATATAACCCGGGAAGACGTTTTTCGGCAGATAGTCAATTTCCTCTATGAAGGCGTTTACATCTTCGTACGACCCGCCACACTGACCTGCCAAGCGATCGATTTCCTGCGCCCATCCGACGAGCATACCGAGCCAAGTTGTCTCTATAAGCTTGCTAAGCTCGCCAACTTCGACAGTTGGGAAGGTAGCGACTTTGAAACCAGCACCGGCAAAGTGCTGATTTGCCAACTGAGTGGCCTGCGGAGACACACCGACCACAAACTTTCGGTAGCGCAACATGTCCTTTTCCATTCTTGCGTGCTTGCCACGTACTGGACTATAAACAACAGGCGTGTCGACTCGCAATTGTATCTTTCTCGTCGTTCCCACCCCGACAGTGCTATTGATGATGGTTAATTTGGGCTTGAAATTATCGATGTACGTGACCGTCGTACCGACGAAATCCTCTATCTGAAATGGATAACAAATATGTAACACCGAGCCCGGCCGATTCACTCGGACCGGTTGAATGTCGATTCCGGCACAGTCATAGCTTCGCTCGAGTATCCGAAGGAGAGGCTTGCCTACTTCTCCCAATCCGACAACGATGACAATTTCTTCAGATCTGTTCATTGCCTCCCTCCAATTTCTTTGTTTCCCGCGGTCTCTTGAAGTCCTGCAATCTGATTATTTCCGATCAAGCCTGTTGCCCACATCGCTTCGCGAAACAACGTCTCATAAAGGCCGCGCAGACCATTGTTATGTCCATCCCAACGGTTACAGTCCGGGAATTGCCTTGCATTCCTGGCTTGACGTTCCCTCCGTGCTGCATCGCAATATAACTTCATAGTGGCATCGACCATGGAGTCGACATTTTCAGGTTCGAAATACGACACCATTTCGTCAGAAAAATAATATTCAATCGCCTTTAGCCGTGGCACAATCGCCGGAATGCCTAACACGCTGTAATCGATCAA
>JASHQK010000029.1 GCA_030039195.1 Candidatus Sulfotelmatobacter sp. | reverse complement strand
CTGGGTCTGCAGCTAAGAGGTGATCATGTAACCTGTCAAAGACCTCAATGATTCTCAGTTCCTCATGGAGATCTGTCACGGTACTTTGCCGCTGGGACATATCAGCCTTCTTTTCATCCTGGAGGATTCGCCGCTTCGGACAGGATGGGGGGAGGATTCAGCCAGAGCTGCGTGACAGGTAAATAACACCTCCGGTTGATCAAGTCAAGTAACCCCGTAACCGGTCCCTCACCTTGACAAGGCCACCTACCCGGGCTTAGACTGCCAAGCGTTTTGAGTGAGCGCCAGCCGTTCCCGGCCCACGGCCTCCCCAAAATAAAGCTGCCACACCCCCCGAGCAGCCTTATCGTCTCCATCTCTTAGTTTGAGCTCTTAGTTGAGGATAAGGAGGACAAATGTCAAAATTGCGCAGGCTCTGGGTAGAAGAGGACGGGCAAGACATCGCCGAATACGCGGTCATGCTTGCGGTCATTCTCGTTATTGTGGTCGGCACAATAAGGCTGATCGGGTCGAACGCTAACAACGTGTTTTCCGCTGCGGCCAGCACGATCCAATAACGCCAGCAACGCATAAAAGCAAAGCATGCATGGCGGGAAACGCCCCTGGCTTGGAAACCGACGATGGCACCCAATTCACACAGGCATCGGGATCGCCGTATCGGGCAAGAAGCAGTGAAAACAATTCGAACTCCCACGGCTGCTCGGGTTTGAACGCGGTCCCTATTTTGAAATGCCCTGGGGAGTCGAATTCCCTGCTACCACCCTGCTAGTTTCCCTGTTCGATTTTCGCCCGGGAGCAGTTTGCCCAGCAGAATGTGCCGCTTGCAGAACAGGGAGTGCCGGATTTTAGGGGCCGGAATTTCGCAAATTCCCTGTATTTTCGCTGTTCGCAGGGAATTTGCCGAAGCCCGTCATGCGCCCGTAATCTTTCCGTTCTGCGAAGGCAGCGCAGCATTACATTGAGAGACTGATTTCGCCGGGACTTCCAACTTTCGAGTGGACGACGACGCACCTAGCACACGTCGATGAGCGCCTCCGCTCGTTCACAACAGTTTAGAAATTGAACTGATGATCCTGATCCCACAGAAGACCGTGCGGGACAGCCCGTGATTCACTTCAGGGGTGTTCGAACTTGCGGTCCTTCGAGACAAACAACCAGAGCTTCGAATATGTGATTGGAGCCACCGGGTCTGCGATCCTAGCTCGCTTTTCATTCCTCATGGAGTGCTTGCATCGGTTCGATCGAAGCAGCCCGAACTGCCGGCAGCAGGCTCGCCGCGAGCGCGACGGTCAGCAGACCTCCTGCCGCCACAATCAAGGTCATTGGGTCAACTGGTTTAATGCCATACAGCAAGGTTCTCACTGTCTTCGCGCCGGCAATGGCAACGCCGGTGCCCACCAGGAGCCCTCCTGCCACTAGCTCTGCGGCCTCGCGTAATACGATCCCAACTACACTTGTCCTTTGCGCGCCAAGTGCGATCCGAAGTCCCATCTCGCTGCTACGTCGAATCACCATGTAAGAAATAATCCCGTAGATGCCCACCATTGCAAGGACGGCAGCGAGAGCACCGTAGACACCTGATAGCGCAGCCATCAGGCGTTCCCGTGTGAGTTTCTCGAGAATCGATGTTCTCAGAATACTGAAGTTCAACACGATTTCTGGGCTGTTCTTTGCCGCAGTATCTTTCAACGACAGAATCAAAGACGCCGGCGCTTCGCTGGTGCGCACAACGAACGTGGAGTCCGTGTCAGCATCAATCCTCTGGTAAGGAGAAACGAAAATGATCGGGGTGGGCTCATCATGGATGTCACGATATCTGGTGTCTCCTGCGAGCCCGACGATGTGGAAGATTCGATCTGGCTTGCCTCCATCCTGGCGTACCCTGAATGTCTTTCCGATGGGATATGTGCTTCCGAAATAAGTGTGCGCGAATCGCTCGTTCACAATCGCCACTGCCGGTGAGGCTGCTGTATCCGTGTCGTCAAAGTCCCTTCCTGCGAGAAACGGAGTCTGAAGGGTTTGAAAATAGCCCGGACTCACTCCGTTGAAATACACGAGTTTCCGGGAGATTCCCTGGTCCGGAATATCGATGAACTCGTTCCACCCGTCGCCGTTCAGGGGGATGATTGCGACTTCGGCGGCAGAGATGACTCCGGGAGTATGCCTGACGTTTGTCAGAAGCTCGCGTTTGAATTCAGTGCGATTCTGGCCCGGAATGTGCAGTGCGGAAAAATCAAAATCTGCGACCAGAACGCCGTCCTGCCGAAAGCCAGGGTTCAAAGTCACAAGGTTCCGGAATGTTTGCACGAACAGCAGAGCTGCAACCAGGAGGACGAGCGACAGCGCAACCTGCGAAACGATCAATCCTCTTCTTAGGAGAAAATGCTGGCGTCCCGCGGTGATGCCGCGCCCACTCATTTTCATCACCGTGCCCGGATCGGTGCGCCCGGCACGGACAGCAGGCGCGACGCCAAAGAAAAGGCAGGTCAGCAATGCGATACCAATTGTGAAGAGGAGCACACGCATGTCCGGATAGAGCAGAAGAAATACCGGATTTTCTGAGTTGGCAATAAATGCGACGAGAACCCTTCCGAGGACCTGAGCCAGGATCAACCCGATGGCGGCGCCGACCAGGGCCAGGAAGACGTTCTCCGTGAGTAGCTGACGGATCAGACGGCGCCGGGAAGCGCCCAACGCAAGTCGCAATGCAATCTCTCGTTGACGCGCTCCAGCTCGGGCCAGCATCAAATTCGCAAGATTCGTACAAGCTAGCAAAAGAATAAGACCTGAAATCGCCAGAAGCACCCGAAGAGGATCAGCATACTCGGCTCGAAGCTCGGAAACGCCTGTGGCTGCCGGCTCCGCTTTGAGTCCGAAGCGCAGGTAGTCCTTTCTCGCAGTCGCGTCGTACTCTGGAGGAAGGGTTGCTGCGAATATCCCGGAAGCAATGGATGAGAGTTGAGCATTCGCTCTTTCAAGAGTCCACCCATCGTTTAATCGTCCGATGACGTCCAGCCACCAAGTGGTCGCGCTTTCTGTCCATGAGCCTTCAGTGCGAACGGCGGATTCGCTGCACAGCGGGACAGCGACATCGAAATTGCGGCCGATTTCCAGTCCGTAAAAACTCGCGGGCGTAACACCGATCACTTCAAATGGCTGTCCGTCGAGGAAGAGCTTACTTCCTACCGCATCCGCGCGGCCTGCAAACGCTCGCTGCCAAAAGGCGTAGCTAATGACCGCAGCGCGAATTCCGCATCCACGATAGTCGTCGCTCTCCGTGAGCAAGCGACCCAGGACTGGTTGGATCCCAAGTGTACGGAAGAAGCCTCCGCTGACCCACATACCCTGTGCGTAGTGCGCCTCGCCACCTTGCCCAAGATCAAATGCTTCTGTACTCCACGCGGCGATTCCCGAGAAACCCTTTTGCTGTTGCTGTATCTGCTGCCACAGTGCGAAGGAAAAGTTCTTCTGTCGAGCGACCGTGCTGCCGATTCGCCCGCCATGAGTTTCGCGGATGTTGGCCAGTCGCTGCGGAGACTGTACGGGCAGAGTTCGAAGAATTACCGCATCGAGTAGTTCGAAAATCGCAGTATTAGCCCCGATCCCGAGTGCCAGGGAGAGAATCGCGACGGCTGCGAAGCCAGGGTTGAGACGCAGCATCCGTATGGCATAGCGCAGATCATTTCCGAGTCCGGGGAGCGGCTTCTCGTGTCCGTCCTGTCCGGGCGATATTACAGTCGGAGCGGCAGGCAGGAGACCTTTCATTTCGGCCACAAGTCCACCATTTTTCAAATCGTTCTGAAGCAATCGGAAGGCTTCCAGATCGTCCAATCCTTCCCCTATTAACTCCTCGTAGCGGTCTTCCAGATGTTGCGCCAACTCGTCCACGACCGAAGCTTCCTGAGCAGGGCTGAGATTGAGCCCTGCCAGTGCCGCCTGGATTTCTTTTGACCAGTCAGGCATGTTCCTCCCCCGTGATCCGATTGATTGCATGCACAAAATCGGCCCAACAGCTGCGCTGGTCTTTCAACACCTTCTTCCCTCTGGCAGTGAGCTGATAGTAGCGCCGTCTGCGTTGCCCGTCTTTTTCAACCCATCGCCCGGTGATGAATCCTCGCCTTTCGAGCCGATAGAGCAATGGATAAAAAGAGGCGACATTGAATTTGAGGCGACCTTCAGAGCGTTGTTCGATCAGCTTGCTGATCTCATAACCGTGGCGTGGGCGGTGCTCGACCAGTGAGAGGATGAGCAGTTCCGTGCTGCCTTTCTTCAATTCCCGTTCGAACAGTTTTGCTCCGATATATTGCATAGCAATATATAACACTGAGTGATATTACGGCGTCAAGCCCTGAAGACGAAATGGCACTTTGAATTGTCTGTCAATGTGCCAGGAGCCGAGAGCCGAGTCGCGAAGGCCTTCCCGTACCCATCGGAAGTCATCAGCGAGCGGTAGTCAAGGGCAAGCTTGTCGGCGAGATTGTGTCCGTAGGAAGTGCAGATGTTGTCGCCAATCGAGGCTCAGTAAACACAAGCTGACTCTTACGTAAAAACCGCGAAGCCTTAGGCGCGAATCTTCTCCTGGCGAGGAACTTAGCAGGGGTTGTGCTCCAAATGAGAGGAGGAATTTCCATCTCAAAACCGCATCGAAGAAGTCCTCACAACTCCGCCAGGGTCCGATGGACGAGAGACACCGCAATCGCTCCCTCGCCCACCGCCGATGCGACGCGCTTCACGCTGTTTGCGCGCACATCGCCCACCGCAAAAACTCCCGGCAAACTGGTCTCGAGCATCTGCGGGCGGCGATCAAGCATCCATCCGAACTCTTTCGGCATGGGATCGAGGTCGCGGCCGGTGAGAATGAATCCTTTTTCATCGAGCGCCAGGCACCCTTTCAGCCAGTCGGTGCGCGGCGAGGCTCCGGCCATGATGAAAACGTGGCGGATTGGATGGGACTCGGTTGCGCCGGATTTGTCTTGCCAGGTCACGCGTTCCAAGTGGTTGGCGCCCTCGAGCGCGATGATCTCCGTGCCGTAACGTAAATCGATCTTGGGATTCTTTTCGATGCGTTGAATCAAGTAGCGCGACATCGTCTCCGACAAGCGCTGCGTGCGCACCAGCATGTGCACCCTGCTTGCAGTCTCGGACAAAAATATCGCAGCCTGTCCCGCCGAGTTGCCGCCGCCGATGACAACGACTTCTTCCTGGCCACACAGTTGAGATTCAAGGAAAGTCGCCCCGTAATAAATGCCCAGGCCTTCGAAGTTCGCGAGATTCTCGATGTGTGGCTTGTTATACTGCGCTCCGCTAGCGATGACGATCGTCTTCGCCGGAATCGTTCGTCCGTCATCCAGATGGACCTCGTATGGCCGTTGATCGCAGTTCAACCGTGCCACGCTCGAAGCAATGATCATCTGTGCGCCAAATTTCTGCGCCTGAGCCGCTGCGCGATTCGTTAACTCCTGTCCGGAAACTCCCATCGGGAAGCCGAGATAATTTTCGATCTTTGAGCTCGTTCCCGCCTGACCGCCCGGCGCCGTGGTTTCGATCACGAGCACATCCAGGCCTTCCGAAGCCGCATAAACGGCGGCGGCCAGACCGGCCGGCCCTGCGCCCACAATCACCACGTCGCGAACCTCTGTTGGCTCGATTGAGGGATTGAAGCCCAGGCAGCGAGCCAATTCATGCGTCGAGGGATTGCGCAGCACGGTCTTGCCGTTGCAGATCACAACCGGAATCTCCTCCACTTTTACGGAAAAGCGATCGAGCATCGCCTGCGAATTTTTGTCGATGTCGAGATCGATATAAGTGTGCGGATGGGCGTTTCGGGAGAGAAATTCGCGCAGGCGCAGAGTCTCCGGCGAATGACGCGAGCCCATCAAGATAACATTTCCGTAGCCGCTCGAGAGCAGCAGAATGCGTCGGAGAATAAACGCCCGCATCAGGATTTCGCTGAGTTCGGCATCCCGTGCCAGCAAGTCTTGCAGCTGTTGTCGATTGAGTTCGATGAACTCTCCAGCTTCCGAAATCCGTCCGCGAGCCATCCCGGCACGATTAGAAATCGTCGTCATCTCGCCGGTAAACGTTCCTGCATGAAACGTCACGAGGGCACGTTCGCCGCCGGTTCCATCGGACAGCACGATGTCCAGGCTTCCTGAAAGCAGCACCCAGAGGGGAGCGTTAGTCAGGCCAGGTTCGAACAAAATTTCGCCAAGCTCGACCTTGCGTACCCGACCCGCATCGCGAAACCGCGTGATTTGCGCGGCAGTAAGCACAGGAAATGCCTCTGCCTGATCCACCCGGGGGAAATTGTACGGAGCAACCCCCATAGACTCGGGCGTGGAAGGCAGGGCCGGATGAATTGTGACCGGAGAAGACATGCTGTCACTCCTCAAGAGCTACGAGTTACAGAATACAGAGATGATAAGGATCATTCGTTGACACCACACTGCAACGGAGATCACAATTCTATCTCCAGCTTCCTCACGCAATGGTGTACCCGCATGATCAAATCGCATCTTCGCGCGGTCTTTGCGCTCACATTGCCCGTTGTGCCCATCGTTAATGCGCAGGTCCCCACTTCGAACGAGGTGAGGAAAATCGCCGAGCGCGCCTATATTTACGCGTATCCGCTCGTCGTGATGGAGGCAACCGGGGCCGCGATGCCGCTCAACCGACTGATGCACGTTGCACAGTTCCCTGGCGCGGACTTTCGGCTGATTGTCCGTCCGAACGCAGACACACTCTACTCAACGGCGTGGCTCGACGTATCGAAAGAGCCGTTGCTGCTGCGCATTCCTGATTCCGGTGGTCGCTTCTATCTGCTGCAATTCATGGATGCCTGGACAGAGACGTTTGCAGATCCCGGGAAACGAACAACTGGAACAAGCGAGGCGTGGTACGCGATTGTCGGACCTGGCTGGAGTGGTAGGCTTCCGGATTACGTGGTTCGGTTGGATGCGCCGACCAATCACGTCTGGCTGCTCGGACGGACCCAGACGAACGGCGTCAGCGACTATGACAATGTCCACACCTTCCAGCATGGTATGCGTCTGGTGCCACTCAGCGAGTATCCAGGTAAAGTGGCGACGCAGGCGTCGCCGCCGCCAAATATGCAGCATGCGACCGGCGTATCGCCGCTCGACCGCGTAAAAGCCATGCAACCGGCGGAGTTCTTCGCAACCTTCGCGCGGGAGATGAAAACCGATCCACCGCACGTCGCTGACGGCCCCATGGTCCGCGACCTTGCCAATATCGGCCTGGTCCCGGGTCAGGAATTCGATCCCTCCAAACTCAAACCCGATCAGCTTCAGGCATTGAATGAAGGTGCACGAGCCGCCGCGGTACGTATCGAACAATTCGTTGCCTCCGCCGGAGTGTCGACGCCAGGATGGAGGTCGTTCCAGGGCGTCCTCGGCCGCTATGGAACCGACTACGTAGCACGCGCCGTTACCGCCCGCATCGCAATCGGCGCCAACCCGCGAGAGGACGCCGTGTACATGAGCAGCTCGGCGGATGGCAGTGGGCAGGCCCTTAACGGATCGACGCGTTATCGTATGCATTTTGACGCATCGAATCTGCCACCTGTACAGGCCTTTTGGTCCGTCACTGCCTACGACGAGGACGGCTATTTCATTGCGAACCCCATCAATCGCTATGCCATCGGCGACCGCGACAAATTAAAATTCAATCCTGACGGTTCTCTCGACCTTTACATACAAAACCAGGACCCTGGGCAAGATCGCCAGTCGAACTGGCTGCCTTCCGGCGCCGGTCCCTTCAATCTCACAATCCGCTTGTACTGGCCGAGGCAGGCCATCCTCAACGGAAGTTGGCATCCACCCGCACTCGAACGGGTGCCCTGAACGCAAACGATCTGCCCCGTTGAGCGGATACTGGGCAAGCTTCAGCACTCGAAAGGTTCTGCATCAGGCCGGTTGCACCCGGTCTCCGTCGATTCGACAGAGGAGTAACGACAAGCGGGGTTCGGCCCTTCAATCTATCGCCGCGCGTCAGTGAATGCCAATGCACTCACTGAGAGCCGATTGATAATGCGAAGCGGATTTATGTGGATCGATCGCAGAAACTCGTGGGTGACGGGCAATCCGCAATGCAAAAGGTCTCGACTTTTGTCGCAGCCTCGGAAATCGAATCTGACCTCAGAGTGCTATGGACAGACCAATCCCAAAGGCCGAGCGCGATTAACGCGCCGTCTCATCATGGATTTGGTCTTTATAGTCATTTCCGAAACCGAGTATGGCACGGGTTCACTGCGTCACATTGTCAGGGGCTACGCCTTTGGTAGGCACACAAAAACCTGTAACCTGCGTATTCGTATCCCGTAATACACGGTAGAGAAGCTCATGGATCTGCTCCAGCGGTTCGCGCATGGCGAGATCGATGCGTTTGAGACGTTGGTACGTCAGTTTCAGGGCGATATCTACGCCTGGACTGTGCGTATTGTGCGTGACCCGGGCACTGCGGAGGATTTGACCGTGGAAACTCTTTGGCGCGTTTACCGCGCCCGGCAGAAGTTTCGCCCGGATGGCAACTTCGGTGCCTGGGCGCGGCGGATCGCTAGCAACTTGGCAATCGACCATCTCCGGCGCAATCGGCCGGAGCAGAGTTTCCTGGCCGAGCCTGCGGAAGCAGCGCGGCCTGATCCTCTGGTACAGCGCGAAACCCACGAGAGGATCCAGCAGGCATTTCGCCGTTTGCCGGCCAAGTTGCAAGTTGCGGCCACGCTTGCTCTGGTCGAAGAACTGCCTTACGACGAAATTGCCACCGCTTTAGGAACGTCGGTCGGTGCGGTGAAGCTGCGCGTGTTTCGGGCCGTTCGCATCCTGCGCAAGCGCTTGAGCCAGGCTGGAATCAGGCCTGAGTAAAGGAACATGAGGACAAGTACATGACTGAACACAATGACCGCGAGATTCGCGATGCGCTAAAGCAATCCTTCCCCCCAGTCAACACTGAGCTTAGGAGGGATCTGTGGCCGGATGTTTTGCGCAAACTCGACGTTCGGCCAGTCGGGGTGCCCTGGTACGACTGGGCCCTGGTTGGCTTGAGCGCCGTTATGTTCCTGGCTTTCCCGCGGTTGGTTCTTCTGTTCGCGTACCACCTGTAAGAGGGAGGAGTTATGAGCAACCATCCATACCTGCGCGCCTACATGGCGGGAATCTCGGTGCCGACACCGCTTCTGCTGGTCCCCCTGACGGCGTTCTTCATAGCGCGATTTGTCTATAACATCCCGGTTCCGGTGGAGCGAGTGATCATCTTTCCGATGGCGATCATCCCGAACCTGTTTGGGGTTTGGAACATGCTGCACCTGGCCTCTCGCGCCCGCACCCGCCTGCCGCTCGGGATTCACGGTGCCATCTTGCCCTTCATCATCGCCCCGGCAGGATTCCTTCTCGGCCGCGGCTTGGGTTTTCTGCATGCCACACACCACGGCTTCACGTATTTTGGAGTGGTCGAGATCCCCTACAGATTTCTCGTGGTCGTGTTTCCTTTCGCGCTGATCGTCTATTACCTGGTCTGGAAGTACCTGATCGGATTCTGCAATCGCGTTGCCGGGATAGCAGAGTAGCAAGCTTCTAAGTGTAAATCGGAGGAATTATGACAAACCCAAATTCCGGAAACGTTCCGATAAACTCGCATGAACAACACTGGCCAACCACGGTCGCCGCTCTTGCGGTAGGCACAGCATTCTTCTCGCTGTGGTTCTGGCTTTTGCCGCAGTGGCTCGGTTTCCGAGTCGATATGGCGGGCGCCGCCCATTGGCGATGGCTGGCCGCCCTGCCGTCTGTGCTGGGATTCGCAGTTGCCCTGCGTTGCGTTTGGGATTTTGGCTGGACCGGGCACGGGACTCCGGCGCCGATTGCACCGCCGCAGCGCTTGGTGGTTGTCGGCTTCTACCGGTACGTGCGTAATCCCATGTACGTGGGGTTTGCAGTGGGCTGGATCGGGCTGTGGATTGTCTTCGGACGTGGCAACCCACTGGCCATTGCCGCTGTCGCGGCAGTTGCTCTTGGTGTGCATCTGTTCGTAATCCTGTATGAAGAACCGACGCTCCGCCGGAAATTTGGTGCTGAGTACGAGGCGTATTGTCAGAACGTAAGCCGCTGGTGGCCTCGCTTGAAGGGCTGGGACAAGCCAGAGTAAGCCCACCGGGCTATCCCTCGGCATGGTTCCTTCCCCGCAGTGCCCGCTTCCGTTTCGCCCGGCCAGACTCATGGTAGCTCCACGCAGTCCGGGGGTCTCAACTTCCGGTGTGCCAGTAGATCGCCAACCGACCGGTCCTGCCCCCAGTTCTTGTCATGAGGGTGGTTGGCCGTCGGGGCAACAGTGTATGGTCCGCAAGCTGGGCCTCCGAGTCAGTTTCGAACACAATACTGATCCTTAGGCCAACTCGTTCTAATGTCTCGGGTACGGTTCGTCCAACCGCACCCGAAATCTTTCCCAGTGCTTCGTTTGATTCTTCATCTCACTCAGTCTGTCGATCTCGTCGCGCGGTTGAAAAATCCTTCACGATCTTTAGACCTCGTGAATTCCCGAGCGCTCGTGAACACGAAATCCGCGTATCTCTAAGAAAAATCACGGGGTTGGGTTTGGCTCACGCGTTGCATTCTCCCCATCGACGACGGTTCGAGAATTGATGCGAATCGCAGAACTTCAGGAGAATGTTATGAGGAAAATGAACGTGATGCTGAAATTGGCCGCAGCCTCTCTGCTGGCGCTGATGATCAGCACTTCGGCCTTCGCAGATGCGCCGCCCGACAACGTGCAGGGCGACTGGACCATTTATGCGACGCGCATCGAGGATGGGGCGACTGTCATCAAGCACGTCCAAATCGCGCAGTATGGAAACCGCATCACCGGATACTTTGAAGGCCCAAATCAGTCAGGGCCGATTCAGGGTGAGGTCAACGGACATCACATCCGGTTCGACACGGTGACTCGGACGGTACTTCATTTCCGCGGACAGATCTATGGCGACACCATGTCTGGAGAATGCGGGATACACGGCAGGCATGCACCCTGGCAAGCCACGCGTCCGGCGACGGCTAGTGCGCCGGTTCCTCCGAGCACTGGAACCGTGTATTCATCACAGCCCGTTTTAGTTCCGCAGACGGCCCAGACGGAATATCAACCTACCTACCAACAGCCGACCTATCAAGGCCCGAACTACCAAGCTCCGGCAAACCAGGAACCGACATATCAGGCCCCGACGTATCAGTCGCCTACGTATGAGACAGCGACGCCCGCGCCGGCACCTCAGGCTCAGGCGCAGCCGACAACTTACGGCAGCCAGAGCCCGGCACCTGCACCAGCGCCTCTTTCTGCGGACCAGCTTGACTCTCTCGTCGCTCCGATCGCGCTCTATCCCGACGCGCTTGTGGCCCAGGTACTGGCGGCAGCCGCGAATCCGGATCAGATCGCGTATGCGGACGACTGGGTCGCACAGAACCGGAACCTGACCGGGCAGGCGCTGGCGCAGGCCGTCGATCAGCAGTCGTGGGATGCGAGCGTGAAAGCTCTGACGCAGTTTCCTTCGGTGCTGGACAACCTGGCACATAACCTCTCGTGGACTTCGAGCCTCGGGCAGGCGTTCGCGAATCAGCAGGCGGATGTGATGGCGGCGGTCCAGACGATGCGCGCGCGAGCGCAGGCTGCGGGAACGCTGCAATCGAACTCTCAGATCACGGTGAGCTCGCCGGCGGCAAACACTATCGTGATTCAGCCGGCGAATCCGCAGGTGGTCTACGTTCCGCAATACAACCCGACTATTGTTTACGGTGCTCCGATTGTGGTGCCGTATTACATCCCGCCGCCGCTGCCGGTCGCTTCGGTCGGAATTTACTTTGGAGCGCCCATCACGATTGGCGCATGGTTTGGCGGAGGTGGTTGGGGTGGTGGATTCGGCTGGGGATGGCATGCGTGGGGCCTGCACTGGGGCTGCTGTGGCGGTGGAGGGTCGACCACGATCATTTACAACCACACCACGTATATCAACAACCACACCTGGAACAACTCTCATTACAGCGGCTACCACCCGTGGGGTGGGGGAGCGGGCGGCGGCTACCACCAGTTCAGCGGCGGAGCAACCGGCAGCCAAAACCATGCCTGGTATGGCAACAACGGCACCTTTCACCCCGATGGCAACTACAAGCCCGGCCAAGACACGCACTACGGTCCGAACGGCGGATATCACCCGAACGGGTACTTCGGTCCCGATGGCGGATGGCACCAGGACAAGCCCGGCACGGGCACCGCGAACAACCCCAATGGTGGCAACAATGGGAATCACGGCCTGATTGGCGGCAACGGCGGGGTTCAGCACACGGGCTCTAACGGAAACAATGGCGGCGGCCAGATGCTCGGTCAAAACCGCGGCGGTAACAGTTTCGGGGGCGGTGAGCAGAACCGCTCGCGCTTCAGTGGAGATGGCAGGGCGAACCGTATGGAAAGCAATCGCGGCCGC
>JASHQK010000343.1 GCA_030039195.1 Candidatus Sulfotelmatobacter sp. | reverse complement strand
CTAAACTCGTGCTTTCGGACACCGGTGCCGTAAGCACTTCCGTTTTTTCGTCCTCGAGCGCCTCCGGAGTTATGGTGTGAGTTACGTGACCATCGAACCGTCTGGCCCGGCCCGATCGTCACTTACTCCCACGCACATGAGGGTCCCATGCATACGGCCAACTCCCCAGCAATTCCCCGACGCAGCTCCAGAGTGCAGACTGCAGTTCCCATCCTGGTCACCAGTTTGGATGACACACACTTTTCTGAAGTATGTGAAACCCTGGTTGTGAACGCACATGGCTGTGCCATGTTGACCCGCGTGAGGTTCGCCTCTGGTGCTCCACTGCACTTCCACAGCAAAGAGGGTCGCGAGGCGACCGCTCACGTGGTCTCCTGCCAGGCTGTTGGCCCTGGCGGCCAGAGTTGGAAACTCGGAGCAAAGCTCGATCGCCCCGACAACTTCTGGGGCTTACAGAACTGTCCAAAAGATTGGACTGTCCCAGCCGCGTCCACAGCAGCGAGTCTTCCACCGCTACCCACTGTTACCTCTAGTCGCGCATTCCGCCAGGTGAGTCCTTCCACTTCATCGCCTCTCGGCGTAGTCGCGCCGCACATCGAAGTGCACATGAAGAAGATGCTTGCGGAATCGATTCGCCCGCTGCGAGACGAGATCGCTGCGCTGAACCAGCGGCTGGAGCAGCGAGATGCGAATCCCAGCCGCTTTGAGGTGTCGCTTTCCAGCATCCCTCCTGAACTGGAACATCAGCTGGAGGTGCGCCTGCGAAGGTATCTTGGGCCTAGACTCCTGGACGAGACACGTCAGCAGTCGGCGCATCTACTGGAAGCGGCCACGGCTGCCATCGAGCAGAAAACGACCCAAGGCTATGAGGATTTTCTACATCGCTCCGAGGAAGAGCTGAAAGTCATTGAGAAGCGCGCGGAGGACATTTCAGCTCGTATCTCCGCCAGCGCCCGCGAGCACCTGAGCTGCGGTTTGGATACCTTTCAGCAGAGATTATTAGAGGGAGGAAATGCCCTCAAGCGTTTGTCGGAAGAGCTTCTCGCATATCTTCAACAGAACTTGAAAGAAGATCACGTAGCGCGGCGCGAAGAGTTGGAGCAGCTGCGAATCTCGGTCGCATCGGAATCGTCACGACTGCAAGAACAAATTCAGTATCTCGACGGCCGCATCGAAAAATTGAACAATTCGGCGCGAGGCCTCGAATCCGGCTTGGAGCAACGCCTCGGTCAGCTGGCAAACCAGACGGTGGCCGATGCCCGCCGACGGCTCGAGGCTTCGGCGAATGAGACATTCGAGCAAATCACGGAACGAAACGCGAGCGAACTCGACGGCCGGCTGAAAGCCGCGCATGAGAATCTAGAGACGATTCAGACTGGTATTGTGACCTACGTCCGTGAGTCGCTCAAAGGCGAATCGGCGGAGGCATTGCAATCCTTCGAGTGCTCGATGAAAGAATTGGCCACGCATTGCGTGGAGCGCTGGCGTATCAGAATAGCAGACGGTTTGAATGGGCTGGCGAAGAGCATTGGCGAGCAATTCCAGTTGGAGACAGTCCCCGCTGAGGAACCGCGTCATGGCCTCCGCAATGAGACGGCAAACAGAACCCTTTGCGGGCACAACGACTGACCCGAATGAAATGTGAGGCCTATCGTTCCTGATCGTGGCAGTACGATTGTTGACTGAAGCCGTCTTCTCAACGGTCCCCTCGAAGCGCCTGTTGCGGCGAGCGTCGCGTGAATTGGCGGAACGTCGCGATTTCACTCATCATCCGGCGGTCAAAACGTGTAATGGCCTGCTAGCGTCAATCACGAATCGCGCTTCATTCTTTGGAAGAGTCTCTCTCGGCTCTGATAACGTCCATCAAACTGGATTTGCCTTTCCAGTTGCGCCGGATTTCTTTCCAAACCCGCTCGGACATCGGGCCAAAGAAGGGTTCAAAGACAGTGTTGCCGTAAGGCCGCCACGACGCGAAGTTTTGCAGGGTCTCGAAGAACCCAAGGCCGATGAGGTCTCTCGTTTCCTGATTGCCTTCGACGAACAGGGTCTCTAGACGATTGAAGACTCGCTGCATCTCATCGAGTTTGCCTTTTTCGTATAGGTCTTCTACGACGAAGTGCACGAACTCCGCCATATCGTTGTAGTTTCCAGCAGGTTCACCTTGCCAGTATTCGATGTGCTTTCTCCAGCGAGGTGAGAACGCGGGGAATCCCTCCACTAGAGACAGAATGGTTTCGCTTGTTAGCGTTGCCCCGCGTGCAACGAGGAGAGAGACCGCACGCTCCTTGTCACAAGGATCGAGTCCTATTTCGGCGAGCGCTCTCTCTGGGAGGTGTCCCAAGTCCCGTTGAGTGGGCCGCACCAATCCCGCAAGTTGCCGCAAGGCGGTGCCGTCAAAACCCCGATTGAGAGCTGAAATGGCATAATCGACCCACTCTTCCGGCGCAATTCCGCCGAGGACCCAACGGGCCTGCAGCAGCTGTGGGTCCAGATGTTTCGTCGGCCCTGGCATTGCGTAAATACTAGCTGACAGTAGGTCGATTGTTGAAAAATCCGGGTTACACTCATTGACCTCAACCAAATGTCCACCGGGTAGCGGTTTTCGGAAAGCTCTTTTCAATAAATCCAAAGATACGGGTTGGGCGAACGCGATACACGGGTTCGGAACCGTCACCGCCGCTCATCCCATATTTACGGAGCGAGCTTGGCTCCAACTTCTTCGCGATACCGGCGTCTGTG
>JASHQK010000342.1 GCA_030039195.1 Candidatus Sulfotelmatobacter sp. | reverse complement strand
GATTTTCTGGTAAGTGTCGCGGATGAACTGTTTTCAGGATCGGTTCTTGAAGAAAAAGTTGCGGCCGTATTCCTACTGGAACAGTTGCATGGGCAGTGCGGGGATCGCGAATTTCGCCTCTTCAAGAGCTGGCTGGACCGCATCAGCAGCTGGGCCGATCATGATGCACTGGTGCATGATTTGATTGCGCCGATGATTGCTGCCGAGCCGGAGCGTGCCAAAGCCGTGTTTCGCTGGGCGAGATCAAAAGATCGCTGGCACCGGCGGGCGGCCTGCGTGGCGCTGATTCGCGGGACGCGTGCGAAAATGTTTTTTCCGGAAATTGTGAAACTCTCAAATTTTCTGCTCGCGGATGACGACGACATGGTGCAGAAGGGATTGGGCTGGTTGTTGCGCGAGACCGCGAAATTTGATGCGAAACGGGCTGTGCCGTACCTGATGAAAATTCGTCAGCGGGCGCCGCGGTTGGTGCTGCGGACGGCGTGTGAAACTCTGCCGGCTGCCGTGAAGAATAAAATCTTGGCAGCGCCAGGTCCATTCTCCCGGAAGGGTATTCGTTGGAGGAGAAGCCGCTGGGAGTAAGGCAGAGATAGCTCCCAGGTAACTTGAGTGTCGTTTTAGGCAGAGGGATACTGATCTGGCATAGTGCCGTTACATCACGAAAGAGATCGCCCCGGCTTGTCCGGGGCCTTTCAATTTTGTAATCGCCCAAGATGCGGGTGAGAGTCCTCGATCCTAACCCTGCCATTCGCCGAAACTCCTGCTGCTTGTTTACAATAGAAGTTTGCCCATGAACCTGGCCGCCATTCAGTCAGCTCTGCGCGAACGCAACATCGACGCCTGGCTGTTCTATGACCATCATCATCGCGATCCCATTGCCTATCGCGTGCTCGGATTGCCAGAGAACATGATGGTGACGCGGCGCTGGTTTTATCTCATTCCAGCCGAGGGCGAACCGGTCAAGCTGGTGCACAAGATCGAAGCCGGGCACCTCGATTCGCTGCCGGGGAAAAAATATCAGTATTCGGGCTGGCAGGAGTTGTTTGATCAGCTGAAATCGATGCTGTCGACCCATCGCGACCTGGCTATGCAATATTCGCCCAACAATAGCGTGTTCACCATTTCGCTGGTGGATGCGGGCACGGTTGATCTGCTGCGGGGATTGGGGAAAAACGTTGTCAGCTCGGCCGATCTTGTAGCGCAGTTTGAATCGACCTGGAGCGAGGAGCAGATCAAGTCGCACTTTGCGGCGCGCGACGCGATCGATTCGATCGTGGCGGAGGCATTCAAAGAGATTGGCCGCCGCGTGCGCAATGGTGGCACGAGCGAGCATGAGATTCAGCGGTGGTATGTAGAAGCATTTGAACGCGAGAATCTTCTGACGGATGATCCGCCGATCATCGCTGTCAATGCGAATGCGGGAAATCCGCACTACGAGCCGAATGCCAGCCATCCCGTGCCGATTCGCGAGGGCGATCTGGTTCTGATGGACGTGTGGGGGAAGAAGAACACTGCCGGCGCAGTGTATTACGACATCACGTGGATGGGATTCGTGGGCGCTGCGCCATCGGATCGCATGCGCGAGGTTTTCGAGATTGTGCGCGATGCGCGCGACGCCGGCGTGAAGACGGTTCTTGACGCGGTGAACTCCGGGCAGCGCATTTCCGGATGGCAGGTGGATCGCGCCACGCGCGGACACATCCAGAAGGCAGGCTACGGGCAATATTTCATTCACCGCACCGGGCACTCCATCGGCACAGACGTCCACTCCAATGGCGCGAACATGGACGATCTGGAAATTCACGACGAGCGGCAGATTCTGCCGAACTCGTGCTTCTCGATCGAGCCAGGAATTTACCTGCCAGAATTTGGTGTGCGCAGTGAGGTGAACGTGCTGGTGCGGGAGAAATCGGCGGAAGTGACGGGGAAAATTCAACGCGAGATTGTGACGATCTAGAATGGCGAATTCGACGACAGAAAAAGCAAAAGTAGCGCAAGCGGAGCCCGTGAGCTTGATGGCGGTGCTGGCTCCCGCCGTGGGATGGTTCATCCCCGGGGCCGGGCACATGATTCAGAAGCGCTGGATTCGCGGTGCGCTGCTGTTTATCTCGATTGTGACTTTGTTCCTGCTCGGCTTGGGCATGCAGGGGCGCATCTACCACGCGAATGGCGGAGACATTCTTGACATGCTGGGGTTCGTTGGCGATGTGGGTGCAGGCGCACTCTACATTTTGACGCTCGCCATGGATTGGGGACAGAACGCGATCGCCTTCGCTGTCGCCGATTACGGAACGAAATTCATGATCGTTGCGGGATTGCTGAATTTCATCGCGGTCGCCGACGCGTATCACATCGCGATTGGAAAAAAACAATGAAGCAGTTGCCAGTTGCCAGTACCCAGTTGCCAGTCGAAGCCTTCGCCGCGGGAGGGGCGCAGTGACGATTACACTCTCTCACTTCAGCGCAGCGGCCGTCTTCGCATTCTTCGCGTCGATCGTCTTCGGCATCACACATCGGGATACCACGCGCGAGATGATCCGCTACGGTGTGTATTGCTTCGCTATGTTCCTGGGCGGAG
>JASHQK010000341.1 GCA_030039195.1 Candidatus Sulfotelmatobacter sp. | reverse complement strand
CTGAAAAGGCTGGCGTCGGCGGTTCAACTCCGTCCCTGGCCACCATGTTTTCAAGCATTTAGCTCGTTTCGCCACCTGACTTTGGCTCCAATTGGCTCCAAAATAATTCCGAACTAGCTAATTCACCATCCGCGACTGCGGCGGCAGAGCAATACTGCGTGTACTCGCCGGTGCAATCGGTTTTGAGGTACGGGCTTCCACCATCGCCGACACCTTCGACAGTGCGCGCCGCTGTGACTCCGGCACGAACTGGGCGTAGATGTCCATCGTTGTCGAGATGCGAGAATGCCGCATCTGGCCTTGCACGTCTTTGGGGTTGGCGCCTGCTTCTACCATCCAGGTTGCATGCGAAGTGCGCAAGCACCGCCAGTTGATCCAGGGCAGGCCGAGTTTGCGCGCGGCCGGCTTTATGTGCCGCGTCAAAATGTTGTTGTCACGATGCGCGACGCCTTTCCTGACCGACTGAGAGACCAGGTCCTCCGGCCGGTCAGACTTCACGACTTTGTAGTGGCGCACGGCGTGGCCAGCTTTGATGTCAACCGTGATCTGCTTGAGCCGATGGATGCGCTCAATCACGCACGGTTCGACGCCTATCGTGGCATTGCTCGCTTCGCTCTTTGGAGCATCCCAGTCACCGCGGCAGCAGCGCTCATCAATGGTGAGTGAGTCTGCTCCCACGTGCTCTGGTTCGACGGCGATGGGTTGTGTTTGTTTGCGAAACGGCTGGAGCGTGGGCGCTTCGTGTGGCCGCAAGCTCAAAGCGGCACGATTTCGCTCACGCGAGCGCAACTGGCGATGCTGCTCGAGGGCATCGATTGGCGGCGACCGGAGCGCACCTGGGAGCCGCAGTTGTCGGTGTAACACGCGAGATTCTTTCCACAACTTTTTCGTGTCCGCACGGGATGAAAACGCGAGCATTCATGCGATACTCCGCGCATGCCCGTGACTGCGCTGCCCGATCTGAACGTCCTCCCTGCCGAAGCGCTACGGGCGCTGATCCTGACACAGCATCAGGAGTTGATCAGCAAAGACGAGCAACTACTCTCCCGTGAGCGCGAGATCGAGCATCTGAAGCTGCTGTTGTCGAAGCTGCATCGCATGCAGTTTGGGCGTAAGTCGGAGAAGCTGGCGCGACAGATCGAACAGTTGGAACTGCGGCTGGAGGAGTTGCAGTCGAACGGTAGTGAGAAAGAACCCAAGCCGTCCGAACCGGCTTCGGTTCCAGGCTCTTGGGGTACGGCAGCAGCAGCCAAGCCGACGCGCCGTGCGTGGCCCGATCATCTTTCGCGACAAACGCGCCGGCACGATCCGAAAGAAACGGTGTGCCCGCAATGCCAGGGCGAGTTGCGAAAACTGGGCGAGGACGTTTCGGAGATGCTGCAGTACGTACCCGCCAGTTTCGTGGTGATCCGGCATGTGCGCACGAAGCTGAGCTGCACCAAGTGCGATTGCATTGTGCAGGCGGAAGCTTCGAGCCGTCCCATCGAGCGCGGAGCAGCGGGGCCGGGGTTGCTGGCGCACGTGCTGGTGTCGAAGTACTGTGATCATCAGCCGCTGTATCGCCAGTCGGAGATCTATGCCCGGCAAGGAGTGGAACTGGAACGGTCGACGCTGGCGGACTGGGTGGGAGCAAGCAGCCGATTAGTCGAACCGCTGATCGAAGCGCTGCGTGACTACGTGATGGAAGCTGGCAAGCTGCACGCGGATGACACGCCCGTGCCGGTGCTGGCGCCGGGCAATGGCAAGACGAAGACGGGGCGGTTGTGGACGTATGTGCGTGATGATCGTCCCGCGGGCAACCGTGCTGCGCCGGCGGTGTGGTTTGCCTACTCGCCGGACCGCAAAGGCGAGCCTCCCGAGCAGCATCTGCGCCAGTTTCGCGGGACGTTGCAGGCCGATGCCTACGCAGGCTTCAATCAGCTCTATGCCGATGGCCGCATTCAGCAAGCCGTGTGCTGGGCGCATGTGCGGCGCCACTTCTACGATCTGGAGCAAGCTCACGCTTCACCGATCGCCCAAGAAGCGCTACAGCGGATCGCCGCCTTATATAAGGTGGAAGATCAGATTCGTGGTAAGCCGCCGTCGGAACGCCGCGCCGTGCGCCAGGCAGAGTCGAAGCCATTACTGGACTCTCTGCGGCAGTGGTTGGAGACAACCTTATCGAAACTCTCGCGCAAGTCGGACACGACAGCCGCGATTCGCTATGCGCTCTCGCGTTGGGACGCGCTGACACGCTATATAGAAGATGGCCGCATTGAGATCGATAACAACGCCGCGGAGCGCTCTTTGCGTGGAGTGGCCCTGGGACGGAAGAACTACTTGTTTGCAGGATCGGATGCCGGAGGAGAACGTGCAGCGGCGATCTACAGCTTGATCGGTTCGGCGAAACTCAACGGTCTGGATCCCGAAGCCTATCTGCGGGAAGTGATGACTCGCATCGCCGACCATCCCATCAACCGGATCAAAGACCTGCTGCCTTGGAATATCAATCCCACACATGCCGAAGTGTCCACTTAACCCAGTCGTGGACACTTAGCAAGACGGTCTACTTCGGACGCTTACGGTCAATCGGAGCTGGCCACGATTCAAAGCTGCTCAACCGAGGTCCGACAGGCATGACGCTGGTCTTGTACAATCCGTCACGCTTCGGAGTCCTGACACCCGCTTCGTAGTCAACAGCGAGTCTTTTAACTCCAGAGAATGATACTTATCTGACAGGGTTCGTCGGCACGCTCAAAACTCCTTCGTGACCGCTACTAACCTATTTCGACCTTTTAGTTCGCGAGGCTAACACTGCTAATTCGGGAAACGACTTAGGCGTGACAAATATACGCTCCAGAGGCCGAACACCTTCACGGTACGCGCGAACAAGGCTTTCAATCGCTACGCCGGCACTCGGAGGCACGACGACAGTGGCCGCCAGGGTGCCCCGTTGCACCGCATCTCGGCCCACCTTCAAGCCGTTGACACCGAGGAACGGAAGACCCAGCCAATGATCTTTTTTTTCAGCCCGTGCGTGCTCGCGGAAGGCGCGGTATGCCCCCAATGTGATGAGGTCGCTCTGTCCCATGATTCCGACGATATTCGCGTCATGCGAAGTAGAAAGCCGTAGCCAACCCGCGACGGCCTTGTAGCCTCCTTCCTCGGTCCAGTGAGCGCTGCGCAGCAATTTGAGCTCGATGTTGGCAGGCTTGGTTTTTTCCATTCCCGCTAATCGCAACGCGCTGACTGGGCTGCCCGAAGGCCCTTGCACACACAGAAGCATACCTCCGTTCGGCAACAGCGCAGCGACCTGCCGGCCAAGTATCCGGCCGGTTTCCTCGTGGTTCTCGGTGACACTGAAAATGGGGGAACCGAAGCGTTGGCTTAGTTCCGCAATCGAGTCATCGCTGCGATTCATGACCACCCAACCAAGTCCTGCGGCCGCAGCGGCGCGCGCCACTTGCGGAAATGCCGTATTGCCTGCTGGCTCGAAGATCAGCGCATTGACTTCGTGCGAACGGTTCTGAATGACCTCAAGCAATTGCTGGCTTTGTTTTATAGCGTCATTATCGGCATAAGAGATTTCAATATCGACGTTCACTCGGCGGCCGCATTCTTGGGCGGAAGCCGCCTGTTCCTGCTGATAGTCACTTTCGCGCGTAATGAGCGAAAGCGCAAAAATTAGCTTTGTCGGCGGATTTGGACTTTTGTTACCAGATTCCTGCGTGAGCAAGGCATCCACCTGCGCGATTGTTACTGCTTCTGCTTACAAACTTCGGAGTGCAAGACATGCAGCGATAAAAGCACCGTTTCCAAGCACTTCATCGCGGAAGACTCGTGCCATCCGACATTGCATTTGAAACATTCTCAGCCTCTTGTGCTGCACAGTTCGGATTCCGTCGTTTTCGTCGGTTGCGGGCACTTGCGCAGAGCGATAAGCGTACCACGCAACGTGCCGACGGCACTTGCGAATGCAATTACGAGCTGAGTCCATCCAGCTTTAGGAGATCGCGTCCACATAGGTATGCGAACAGCGCTAGCCCAGGCAGAATCCAATGACCACGGCGTCTAGAACCGTGAAGACAATCGTAGTGCGAGGCGACCACTGTCTTCTAAACCCAATCGGTCTCATTCCAGCGTCGCTAAATCTTGCTGTCATAGAGCACGCTCACACGAACAAGTATAGAACGGGGTTGGCAACGATTTCTGTAACCAGGCCATTGCGCTCCGAATCCCTGACCAGCCGTTTTGAGCGAAATCGGGATGTTTCATCAATTGACCCTGCCGCCGCCGCTGGCGGAAACTCAATGTTCGTGGACCCCTGCCGGGGGATTTTGACTAGAATCTTCAGCAACGACGGATCGGCATGTCGCCTGTACGCGAAATCGAAAGCTCAATTCGTATCCTAGTCAACTCGCGCACGCAAATCGAGGAGCGCATGGCAGCCGGGCGCATCCCGTGGATCGGGCCGCTGCTGCTCGTCTGCGGGCGGACTTCCCTGTGGCTGGCATTGCAATCCCTGCTGGCGCTGATTCT
>JASHQK010000340.1 GCA_030039195.1 Candidatus Sulfotelmatobacter sp. | reverse complement strand
AACCGGGTAATAGCCGTCATAGAGCACCTTCACCCTTGGGGATTGACATTCCGTAAACGTAGGCGTTGCCCTGACTCGAGCGAATTCTTAACGAATTGAGAACAAACAGGACAGAACCTGGGGTAGATATTGTGCCTGGTTTGCGTCGGGGTGCGCAGAGCCATTCGTCAACGCACCTGGACGGGGATAGCGATAGGGAGGAGTATCCACTGTTGCCGAAATCTCGAGTAAGTGACTTGGGATCTAATTTGGCGCTGGACCCTCCTTCCCCATTGATTTCTCTCTGCTCTCTTTCGCGGAGCACAGCGAAATTGTACGTTAGCGCCTCGACAGGAGTATGAATTTTGTGTGAATTAGCCCTCCCTGGCTGACCCGCGCCGGTAAAAGTATCGCGTTTTGTCTAACCTGGAAGCAGGAGGGACGGATGGCAGTGTCTGTAATAGACCAGCGGCGCAGCAATCGGGTTGGAGGGAAGCGTTATGCAAACGGTGGTAGAACGCCCGGCTCGGAAATGGCGTTCAGTGCAGCTCGCTCGGCATCGTGACGAAGCGCCGCCACGCTGGTTTCTTTTCCGGCGTACTCGCATCCATGACAACTGCCACCAAAGCCTTCTTGTGTACGTCATCCCCGCGACTTTCATCGCTTCCTCGTAGTGTTCTGTCCCAGAGATACCTTTCTCCGTATATCGAAGCGCTCGGGAACTGCGGTAGTCGCCCTATTGCGCAAGTCTATGTTATTATTTCGCCGCTCGCGGACGGGAAACAGCACACTTTCAAATGATGAAGGGACGGTGAATTCTATCGGGTGTCGTGCAGCGCAAACCACTTGCTTTTCCGATGCAAGTCGATGCAATTGGTCAGTAGCGTTCTATTTGTAGTCGATTTCCTTCATCACAGACGGGGTGCGGCCCTCGCATTGCTTGGCGTGCCCGAGGTATCGGATTGGTTGGAAAAGTCATCACACCGTGAAATTTCGTGGTGCACGGCTGTCAGGGTGTGGCTCATGGGGGCTTTCTCATTCGTTCTGATTCTTGCCTCCACCGTTCCAGGTGCGTTGGCACTCAGCAATTTACCGCCCGAACGCGCTGAATTCTTCACTCACTGGATTTTGCTCATCACTCTTTTAGCAACAGGAGTGTTGCGTTGAGTGGTGCAATCCGGCGCTTGTGCGGAGTTACGCCGCGCCCTTTCGCAGCGTTGGCAGCGTCGGTCTTTTTGGGGGCGTTGGTATTGCCATGGGTGCTGAGGTCAACCTGTACCATAGATAGCGTCGCCGTCTCGCGAGTCCCGCGTTCATGCGGCCGAATGGATCGCGAGGATGGGCAAACTCGACGGCTAAAAGGACTCGGCGACCTCGAATATCGTCGTACCGTGGAATGATCGGATCGCCAGCGGTGGGAAGGTGACCAACCCGCCTTGGCTGTCTGCTGACCCGGCATATTGGGTAAACAGATGCGAGGTAGGTTACTATGGGCTTAGCTCGATTCGTGCTTCCACATCTGGCCCTGCCTACGGCAAGTAGTCTACTGTTTGGTTACGCAAACTCATGGTTTTCGAGAGGACCGAGGTTTAGCGCTTGAAGTAACTTCATCCCTCACAGGCAGCAAGGCCCCCAGCAACCCTCCGGCGGGCCATCTATATAGGTTATCGGCGTTATCGGGGAAAAAGATGAATTCTCTACAAGTTCGCGTCTACGAGACCCTCGCTGGCGTCGAAAGTCTCCGACCGCACTGGGAGCAGTTACTTCGTGAGTTCTGCGGCGCCACCATCTTCTCGAGTTGGGAATGGTTAGCTCCCTGGTGGCGAGCGTTCGGCGAGCGCCACCGACTGCTGCTACTGGCGTTTCTTAACGAATCGTCGCAGCTGGTGGGGCTGGCGCCACTCTGCGTGGAGAAGCGAAGGTTGACTCCCCTGGTTGATCTCCGAGTTCTCCGCTTTTGGGGCGATGGTAGCGGTGACTCCGAGAATTTGGATTTCCCGGTGCGCGCGGGCTACGAAGATGAAGTAGCTGGTCTTTTTCTGAGCTACTTGGCGAAAGAATCAAGGCGTTGGGACTGTTGCGAGCTCAACACGATGCCGGAAGACTCAGCTGTAGGAAATCGCCTGTCGCATCATCTGCGCTATCACTTGTGGATTGCCTATCGTCATCAGCAAACGGGCTCGGCCATTCTGCTGCCAGAAACGTGGGAAAAATACCTCGTGCAACTTTCAGCCAAAGAGCGAGGAAAGGTTGGATACCTTAGAAGATCGTTGGAAAAGAAATATCAAACCCGTTTTTACAAATGTGAAAACCAAGCTGAACTAGAAGTTTGCTTGGACACTTTGTTCGGCTTGCACCAAAAGCACTGGAACAGCGCTAGTGAATCAGGCACCTTCATATCTGCAGAACGCCGCCGATTCTATTCCGAGATGGCAACCCTTCTACTGGGGCGCGGCCGTCTGGAGTTTTGGTTTCTCGACTTAGATGGCAAACCGGTTGCCGCGCAGTTTGGATTTTGCTTCGAGCGCCTTTTTTTTTCTCTCCAGGAAGGCTATGATCCTGTTTATTCTCGAGACAGTGTAGGCTACGTCCTGAGAGCGCATGTCATCCGTCAACTGATTGCTGCGGGCGTGCGACGTTACGACTTTCTGGCTGGCGAGGACGTGTCGAAAACCCGTTGGGGTGCTGGAGTTACTCGATATGTCAGCATTCACTTCGCTCGCAGGGCCAGCAAGGGCAGTATCTATTTGCAGATGGTCAACGCCGCCACCGAAGCAAAGGAATGGCTCCGCCTCCACCTTCATGAGGACGTCTGGCAGGCTCTACATTGGGTGAAGTGCGTGATCTGCGGCATCAAAATGCAGGCGCCACGTAAAAGTAAAGCCCGGTAAATCGGAATCCTTCCATTTGTTCTTATGAACCGCATCAAAGCGCCGCTCCTACTGGGTGGATGTCCTGCATGTAATCTTCCAGGTTGCCCCGCCGTCTGATCAGAAAATCACAGCTGCCTTCAACCCATACCTCCGGAGGTGACGCATGGCTCAGAAATCCGAGTGGGCTTGCGGTTCGCGCATACGCTCCAGACTGGAAGATTCCAACCAAATCGCCGACTTCTGCCGCTGGAAACCGCACTGAACGGCCCAGCGTATCCAACGGAGTGCACAAAGGACCGACAACATCCACAGTCTCAGTTTCGCGAGCGTCAAGCTTGTTCAAAATGGCCATGGGAAAGTTGCGTTTGATGACCTGTCCCAAGTTTCCAGAGGCCGCCAAGTGATGATTCATGCCTCCATCCAGAATCAGATACTTCTTTCCGCGCGAGGTCTTAATGTCAGTAATTCGCGTAACGTATAGACCAGCCTCGCCGACCAAAAAACGCCCCGGCTCCACCATAAAGTTGGTATTCTCGAAGCAATCCTCTCTGATGCTGTCCACAAGCCCCTTTAAGCCCGCGTCGAGCTGGCGCAGATCCAGTTCCGAGTCGTCGGGAAAATATGGAATTCCGAGGCCACCACCAAAGTCCAGCGTTTGCAGGGGAGCAGGGACGAGCGCAGCCGCGTGCCGTCCGATTTCGAGT
The DNA here is from genome assembly GCA_030039195.1 of Candidatus Sulfotelmatobacter sp. Classification (GTDB taxonomy): domain Bacteria; phylum Acidobacteriota; class Terriglobia; order Terriglobales; family Acidobacteriaceae; genus Sulfotelmatobacter. Next base: position 12,126 of record JASHQK010000340.1, on the reverse strand, counting down.
GCCTTTCGATATTGATCCAGCAAGAGGTTGTGGTCGAGAATCTGAGTTCCGGTGAAAAGGTGAATTCCCCAAAATTCCAGGTGCGGATCCCTTGCAATTCGCAGGATGAGCGGATCCATCTGTTCTTCATCAACGCCGAAGGGCGCGGACTTCCCTCCCATGAGCATGGCTCCGCCCTGCCCTTCCTCATTTGGATTGACGCGGAGCGCCACACGCGTCGGCCGGTTTGCTTTCCGGCTGATGGCGCTTATGCGTTCAATTTCTAACGCTGACTCTGCATGAATCTCACCGATTCCCTGGGCAATTACGAGTTTCAATTCGGCTTCTGTTTTGCCGGGACCTGCGAATATGATTTTTTCAGGCGGACACCCAACATTCCGTGCCAGATGAAACTCGCCAGCTGAGGCAATTTCCAAGCCGCAGCCTTTTTCCAGGAAATATCTCAGAAAAGCTGGATTAGGGTTGGCTTTTACCGAGTAACTGATTGAGAATCTGCCAGGCAACGCATGACGCAAGGCCAAATATTTTTGCTCAAGTACGTCTCGGTCATAAATGAAAAATGGGGTCCCATATCGAGCAGCAAGCAACGATATTGTCATTTCCTCGATAAGCAGCTCGCCTTCGGCATTGTTTGTCCAGTACGCCCCGGCTACTTTCGGAATACTCATGCCAGACCCTCTCGGCGCCGCAGCGAGGTGTAGTCCACCTTGCCGCTGCTAGTCTTCGGCAGCTCATCCATAACTTCAATGAATTTCGGGACCATGTAGCGAGGCATTTTTTCGCTGCAAAAGGCCAGTAAGGAATCTTTGTCGAGGGGCTCGCCGTCGCTGGAGGCAACGAAAACCTTCACAGCCTGGCCAAGTAATTCATCGGGAACACCAATGGCAGCGGCGTGCCTAACCTTGCCGCTCTGAAATACCACCTCTTCAACCTCGGTAGGGCTGATGCGGAAACCCGAGGATTTGATCATGGTGTCGCGGCGGCCCACATAGTATAGAAAACCCTCTTCGTCCATTTTCACCAGATCCCCGGAGTAGCACACTCTGTCCGCATGTCCAGTTTCAGGAGCCCGTAAGGGATTCGGTTTCAGCACGCTATCCGTTGCCTGGGGATTGCCCCAGTATCCTAAGCAAACAGTCGGGCCGCGATGGACCAACTCACCGACTTCGCCAGGCTTACACGGGCGACCCTGATCATCGACCACTAGAATCTCTGTATTCGGGATTGCCTTTCCCATGGAGGTCGGACGGCGATCGACTTCTTCTGGTGGCAAGTAGGTTGAACGGAAAGCCTCGGTCAATCCGTACATCAGAAAAATGCGAGTACGTGGCAATGCCGCACGGAGGACGCCCAAGACGCTTTGCGGCATCGCGCCGCCGGTATTCGTGATGTAACGCAATGCCGGAGGAGCGTTCTTCTGCAATGTCGAGCTTGGCTGGACCAGAAGACTCCAAACTGTCGGAACGCCGGCCAACCCCGTAATCCGTTCTTTCACCAAAATCTCCACGATTTGCTTAGCGAAAACAAAATTGATGAGAATCAAAGTGCCACTTTGTTGAAAAGCTGTAATGAGCTGATTGAGCCCAGCGTCAAAACTAAATGGGAGAACGGCAAGAATGCGATCGGCAGAAGTGATATCAAGATATGTGGAAACAATACTCGCCCCAGCCAAAAGGTTGGCATGGCTGAGCATCACACCTTTCGGTTTGCCGGTGGAACCAGATGTATAGAGGATGGCGGCCAGATCCTTTTCAATTCCCCAGTCGGTGCAGGAATTCTCGACGGCGGTATTGGTCATCGCCTCAAAATCGTAGATCCTGAGCGGGGTCGCGCTACCTTTGTCCTTGGAGACAACGACTAAAAATCGCAGCGAAGGGATCATGCCAAGGACAGCCAAGAGCGAATCGAGTTTAGCCTCTGAGGTGATTAGGGCTGAGACGGTGCAGTCTCGAATGATGTGAGCTACCTGATCTGGGAAGAGAGTGCCGTTTGCCGGAACAAAAACCCCCCCGGCCTGTGATATTCCGAAAATCGAGATTACTTGGGCAATTCCCGGGTCGAGATAGATTCCTACTCGCTCTCCTCGTCGCAGCCCTGCCGCACGCAAGCCCGAGGCTAGGCCTGCCACACGTGCGCTAACTTCCTTGTAAGTTAAGCGCTTATCTCCGTGAACTAGCGCTTCCTTGTCGGGAAAGCGGAGTGCGCTGCCACGCAACGTGTGATGAACCAGGAAGTCCAAACTTCGTGCTGAGCTCTTCTGACTCATGCGCTCTTAGGCTTTCTGTGTAGCTGGCGGGCCACTGCTGGCCTGAGCCTGAAACGAACAGCGTGAGCCAGGCTTCCCATCGCCCCCCTGAAGACGAAGTAATGACTGACTGCCCGGGTTTGGTTTGTCCACTTCATCTTCCAATCCTCGTTGGAACCGGTGATGTCAAGTCGTTGAATGCCCCGCATAGCGCAATCGTGTAAAATTTCAGCCATAATCAAATGCCCCGGGGCGAACTGCTTGAAGGTCTCGTTGTAAGCAACCTTAGGCGAATAGCAACTGCTCGCAGGGGTAAGCGCAAAGTGTCCCGCCAGAAGCTGATCATTCAACTCAAGCATGTATAAAGAGAAATAACCGAATCGCGCAGCAGATTCGGCGATCTCATCGTAAAACTGTCGCGTTTTCGGATTGGAGAGGATGGCACTCCTTTGCTGACCCTTCCAACCACTTGCTTCAAGGGCATAGAAGCGATCGAGAACATCTCGGTCAGCAGTTGCGATGCGGAGCAATCGCAATGCACCTCTTTTGCTGAGTCGATGTCTAGATTGACGCAGCTGACTTCTTAGTTTCGTATTGGGTGGCATTTGTTTCAGAAGTTCTAGATTGGTGGGCACGGGAATATAGGGGCTAGGCCTTTCCGTGACTCGTGCCGTGCGGCACCCGCTCGCCCGAGCTTCCGCAATCAGGCGAGTGATCGTGCCCTGCTCCGGAGCGTACGGGAATTCCAAGACCTCCCAGCTGTTTGATCCATTGAGGAAATTCCAGGCCGCCGTGACTGCTGCGTCCGATTCCGGGCTCGAGCTTCGCACTCCATCGAAGCGGCCTCCGTGTGCGTTCACTGGGCTGCGAAGCTTCCGAACCGGGACTCCGGCAAAACATGTCCTCTCTTCGACCAGCGGGAGCACCAAGCACAGCTTTCCGTTAATTCTTGCTGTGAGCAGCAGAAGTGTGGGATCAAACAGAAATGCCCGACAGTGGGCGCGTATCCACTCCGGCCGATAGAAAGGTTGATCGTCTGCGGTCTCGGCACATAGGTTTCGCCACTCGTCCGCCAAATTGTCGATAACCTCCACGCCGCCGCGGTGCGTGCTGACGACGACGTGTTCAGGGCTAACCTGAGAGGCAGGTTTGTAGGCTATCGTCATGACATATATGAGAGCGGGCACACATGAGGTCACATCTAGCCTAGCCACTCAACTCGGCTGAACGACCACCGGACACCGTTACCCAGGAGCCGGTGCGCCGGGCTATCCGGCTTTGCATAGACAACGACACGCGCGGTCTTCTCCCGAGGCCGAAATCCGCTCGTTGCAAGTGGTGATTTCAGCTCACTCTGCTCCGAGCAATATCCACACACGGCTTGAATATTCTCGCGACGGCAGATGCCAATCATCGCGTCCAGCAACACAGGACCAACCTGGGATATTTCCCGCCCAAACAATTCCACGAGGCATCCGATTCCAGATTCCACCACAAAAACCGCGAATGCCAGAAGTTCGCCGCTCCGACGCGCCACTAATACACGATGCTCAGATTCGGGGTTTTCCCGGTAACGATAGTTCAAATCTTCCAGGGAGCGACGGTGCCGGACCACGCCGACGCTCGAGACCCGCCGGTCCAGTTCAGAAAACTCCTCGTCAAAACGTCCCTCGTGTAGGCGGATTTCCAAGCCGCGCATCGGGGATTTTGTGCGCCGCGCACGAAGAAGAGCATTGGTCGCCGCAACCACGGGTCTGGTCCAGGAAGCGTTCCCGATCCTTCTCACAAAATACTCATCACTCCGGAGCAGAAGCGCGTAGCGGATCAGCTCGCAGCTGGGGCGCATGCCTAAACGAACAAACGTCGACATACCCTGGTCATGCGGCGGGCAGTCATAGCAAAGATCGAGTTCGCCGGAATTCACTGCGTTGAAGGTTGCGCGCTGCAGCAACAACGCAGGCCCAAGGCTGCGATACGCGGCGTCCACCACAAAATGCATAACCTGTCCGCCGAGCATCTCCCTTCCATCCACATACATTCTGCGGGGAAGGACCGAAGCCATAGCCACTGCTTTGGTTTCGTTTTGCTCGTAGACAAACCAGGATCGCGCCTGCCCCGCCGGATTCAGCATGTAACGCCAGTCAAAGCCTATCAGCGATAGATCGGGCAGATTCCGCTTCAAAAGCTCAAGCATCTCCTGGCGATCGTCGGTCGGAGAGGCTCGTCGAACGCAGGAACTCATTCAGCGGAGGCCTCGGCATGACTTCTCTGACGATCGATGACCAACATACTGGAGTATCACCGGAACCGATTCGTCATCAACGATGCAACCCTGTTCTTCTATAACCTGAGAGGATTGTAGATTACAGATGTAAACAGAGCGTGAATTTTTGGGGCGTTCTGCGCTTGCTGATGCAGACGTTTTGCGCGGGTCAAGCCCGAAACCACCGCGAGAACGCTTTCGATTGAAGAGCTCGTGCAGCAGTGTAGGAAACGAAGTCACGCATGGCAAGAAGAAGCTCGACTACGGACGGCATGGGGTCTGAAAGTTTCAACGTGGCATCGGGGATCGATGGGCTGAAGTCTTCGAGCAACTCCCGGACGTCTGCGCCCAAGACTGCGCGAGCGTTGGTTGAGCGGCGGCCCAAGTCCAGCAAATCGTACAGCCGGTGAAGATACCCAATCGACCAGCGCCACTTCGTGCCCACTGCATAAGCCTTGGGTATTTCGGGCCGCTCGCCGTGCGCGAGTTGCCACTGATACAAGGGAAAGTCGATTCCCGCAGAAATCGGCAAAGCGATCGTCCCCCAATAGCGGCCATTAACCTCCATTAAGACCGCTCGGCCTTCAGCGCTTACTTTGTATTCGACCATGGCGACGCCCTGCCATTGCAAGGCCTGTAAAAGAGCCACAGATGACTTAATAAGGCTGGGATTCGGCTCTTCCGCAACCGCAGTTACAGAAGCGCCCCCTGTGTATGGAAATTCCTTCAGGCGGCGATGTTGAAATATCGTCATGCACTGTCCGTCGTGAAGCAACATTTCGACCCCTACCCCGGCCCCCGCGCGATACTCCTGAACGAGCATGGGAGGGGTGAATGTACGTCCACGGGGAAACTTGGTCGCAACCTCCTCGGCTGTTCGAAGCCCGCAGCTCTTCATTTCCTCTATGCGTGTTTCTCTTTGGGCCGGTTTGATAACCCAGGGAAAAGGCAAGCTACCCACCAGATCGTGCAATTGTGACGAATTGCCGATCCGCACGGTTCTCGGCACTTCAATGCCGCAGCGCTGAGCAATTTCCAAAGTTGCGGATTTGTCCAGAACAAGACGAGTGATTGCCGGCGGCGGACAACCTATCTGGAGCAGGTCCGCAAAATCATCGTAGTGTTCCACAACTGCTGTCAACATCCAGTCGTCAGCCGGAATGAGCATGTCGTGACCTCGCTCCTCAACGAAGCCCCGCAGTTGCTTTACAAATTCGATGCGGTCGAGGTCGGGGCGGGGAACATTTCTGCTTTCGCAGATAGCGCTCGAGCGGATTCGAGGCGCAGGTCGGAAGCTGGCGACATCAACGGGAATCCCGTGTCGCTGTAAGGAACGAGCGATAGGAAGGATGATGCGCGGCATGAAGCCTAAGATAAGAACAGGGCGAGTCATAGGGCTTCCCCGGTTCTGACTTGGTTTTCCGGTTGTCTCCATCTCAGGCCAACCAAAGGGTAGGCCAAACCGCCGCTTGGAAAGGTTCCACTGGCGGTGTGGAGATCGTCATCCAGAAAAGCTAGCTGAATGGCGGCATTGATTTCGCAGTCAACTCGGAGCGGGTTTTTCTTTCCACAAAGGCAGCCATACAGCGGACGTTGGCGAAATTGTCTGGCGTCAGTTCATCATCGTCGATTCTTATCTGAAACGTCTGTTCCAGAAATCCAATGACATCTAACACTCCCAATGAATCCACTATTCCCCTCTCCAGGAGTGGAAGCTCATCATAGAGTCCCCGCTTCTTGGCGGCGGGAAACTTCTCCAAAATAAAACATCGAATCTGCCGATGCAGTCCGTTGCTATCACCTATTTCCAAGTGTCACCCTTCAGAGGTTCGATCTGATGGCTGCCTCACAAACTTAGGTGGCCGTACCAGTCTGCCGGAGCCTTCTTTGTGAAGGCTGGAAAAGTGTAGATCAATCACATGAACACGCTGTAAATTCCCGCTGCAGAGGTGAGGTAGGCGCAGGAGGCCGCATCGCGTGTGCCAGCACTCACAATTGCTCTGACTCCTGCAGCACATGCCCCACGCCCTTCCGCCGCGAGAGACGATAACTCTCAACGATACCGCCCACAGTTCGAAAGGTTCTCAGCTTGTGACGAAAGCGATCTTTTCCCTGCAATGTGAGCACCCATTTGGCGAAGTTGGCAAGCAGTTCCCGGTACAGCCAGCGTGGAACTCCGAACCAGAAAATTCCAGCTTTCGGGAGACGCGCGCTCCTAGTCACGGAAACTCCATTGTAGTAGTACCAGGAGAGGAGATACTTCCTGGTCGTTCGCGCAGGATCAACCGGATGAAGAACAATGGCGTCTGGGCAATATAATATCTTTTCACCCCCCCGGATTAGCCTTTCTGCAAATTCGGTATCCTCACAGGTGATGGTATGCTTGCTGCCGTTCAGTCCAAGGTCAAGTCGGAACAATCCGTACCGTCTGAAGATCTCTCTGCGGAAGGCGGAGTTCGCGCCCAACGGGGGCACTCGGATTTGTTTCAGTTCATTCCCAAGATCGAAATGGACGATGGCGAATTGGCCTTCGATCTCCAGCCAGTCGGGCCTGCCGTGATTCCATTGAGCAACCACCTTCCCGGCGACAGCGGAACAATCAAAGTCGTCGAAAGTCTTCTTCAGGTTTGAAAGCCAGTGACGGTCCAGGACCACGTCGTCATCGGTAAAGGCAATAATTTTCCCCTTTGCCTCAGAGACTCCCGTATTGAGTGCGGCCGATTTTCCTTGTTTTGGCTCAAAGATATATCGAACCGGGAACGGCACTTTTTCCCTGAACTTCTCAATCACTTGACGAGTTGAATCGGTGGAATTGTTGTCGACGACCAGAAGCTCCCACCTCAACTGAGCAGGGAGAGCTAGGCTCGAAAAACTCTCCAGAGTGGCCCGCAGACTGACGGCACGGTTATAGGTAGCCAAAACTACGCTGATGTCCACGATTTAGTTACCTCGAAGTGCTCTAGTCGCTTCGGACACCGTAAACTTTTACTCAGAGCGTGCGATGCAAAGCAAGCATTGAGTTCAGGTCGACCTCCGACTCTCCCACATCCCATCGTTCATCTAGCCTGCGATTTCGCGCTCTGATTGTATGCGATCGAGCGATTCTGCCGCCGAATGATCTCACGAAATTCATCGAACTTTCATGTTCGAGAGCAAAGCCCTGTCCTGAACCTTGATATGATTGGGGGCCGGGTGGTCGCACTGTTCTCCACAGGTTGGTGCTGGTAGGAGTCGGACTCCCCGTTGCCGAGAAGGAAGCACTAAGGGGAATTTTGGGGAGGAATCTCGCGTTGCAATCACGTCCATTCGCTAGGTCGACTGGAAGAGAAGCAATGTATCGCGGGTATGGAGGACCCGTCGCAGCGGTGGACCAGCCGCAGGCCACTGAAAAAAAAGAGGTTCTAACCGGAGCTTTCTTTTGGTTGACCGCGTTCTACTTCATCTATTGTGGACGACCTGGGGATTTGGTACCGGTTATCGATATCCTTCCGCTCGCCAAAATTACAGCGGTGCTCACAGTTCTGAGCCTCCTCTTGAGCATTGGGAGGAGTTCGCGGCGGCTTAGGGATCTCCCCAAGGAAGGTTCTTACCTCCTGGTTATCATCATTCTTCTATTTGCTTCTGCCCTGCTTTCTCCCGTGTGGAAGGGAGGGGCATTTTTTAAGACCCTTGATTTCGCCAAGGTATTTATCGTGTGGGTCGTCACCTTTCTGCTCGTTACAAGCCTGAGAAGATTACGACGTCTGATCTTTCTTCAGTCTGCGTCAGTGGCCGTGATTTCCTTAGCCGCCATCGTGAAGGGGCGCTCGGTCCCCAGGCTCCAAGACGTGATCGGCGGATTTTACGCGAACCCGAATGACATGGCATTTGCTGTCGTTCTGTCGATTCCCTTCTGTCTGGCTTTTCTGCTGACTGCTCGCAATATGGCACGCAAGTTTGCCTGGGCAATTGCCATTGTGGTGATGTGTGCAGCTCTGGTGTTAACAGCGTCGCGAGAAGGTTTCATTGATCTAATCGTCGCGGGAGGGGTCCTCCTCTGGCAATTTGGTGTGAAAGGCAAGCGCCCTTACCTGATTGTGGCGGCAGGCTTGCTCTGTGCTGCTCTGTTGCTGAGCGCAGGACACAGACTTGGAGTGCGCTTCGAGGGTATTTTCGAGAGTGGAAGCACTGGCGAGCAGGATACAGCTCACGAATCCTACGAAGACCGCCGAGAGCTTATGATCAGAGCCATCGCGGCCATCGCTGAGTACCCGGTGCTCGGGGTGGGAGCCGGAAATTTTGTGGTGTACTCGGGAATGTGGAGAGACGTTCACGTTTCGTACCTGCAAATAGCTGCGGACGGCGGGATTCCCGTGATGATCCTGTATCTACTCTTCTTTGCCCGAGGCTTTACCAACCTCAGAGTCCTCAGTCGAAAAGAGAATCTGGACGACGAGACAATTCTCTTTGTGGGCGCTCTTAAGAGTTCTCTGGTTGGCTTCGCAGTAGGGGCCTGTTTTGCTCCTGAAGCGTATCAATTTTTCCCTTATTTCACGGTGTGTTACACGTCCGTTCTCTGCGCGATGGCCAACGAGCGGCAGCTATCCAGCGTCGTCAAGATAAAGCGACCGAGTTCAATTACGCGCGATTTTGCCAAGGCTTATTAGGCTACGAAAGATCCAGTGCACTCATTCCAGACAACTGATGCGTACGTGTTGAGCTGCAAGGAGAGGCATAGGCCCAGTGCCCGCACCGCCAAGATCGTCGAAAACGCAAATACGGATGACAGTTTAGAGCAGGATGCTATGCAACAGCCGGTCGTGACGCCCTCTGCCCGCCGCGTGGAGATGCCGCTCCGCTGGAAAATATCTCTCAGCATGCGCTGGTTTCCCGCCTACGCTTGGCAGAGAGCTGTCCGCCGCGCTCCCAGCAGCCGTATTCATCTGATCATTGCGCTGGCCGACCATTTTGAGCCGGGTATCGTTCCCGATGCTGGCTCGGCCCGGGCGCCCTACGACGAGCAAGAACGCCGGCTTGAACGCTGGTGCCGAGAGTACCCAGTCACCTTTGATGGCTTGCGTGACAGTGAAGGGCGGCCCTTCGTCCACACCTACTTTTACCCTGCCGAGCAGTATGACAAGGGCCTGCTGCAGCGTTTAGCTAGTCTCTGCCGAGCCGGTTGGGGTGAAATTGAAACCCATTTGCATCATGGAACGAAGAACCCCGATACAGAGGAGAACACACGCGGTCAGTTGCTGAGGTTTCGAGATCTTATTGCAGTCGAGCAGGGCGGGCTTTGTTACCTGGACGGCAAAGGACCACCGCGTTATGCCTTTGTTCATGGCAACTATGCCCTCGCCAATTCGGCGGATGGACGTAACTGTGGGGTTGACTCCGAGATACAAGTGCTCTCCGAGACCGGTTGCTATGCCGATTTCACGTTACCACCAGGCCCGTACGCCCGCACTCATGTTCCCAAGATCAACTCACTCTATGAGTGCGCGGTCCCGCTAAGTCGCCGGTGTGCGCACAGCAGTGGGCGCGATCTTAAGCGTGGACGGCCTCCTAAGACATTTCCTTTGATAATCGACGGACCGTTGATGTTAAGGTTCGCCCGGCGGGGTGGCCGGTTGATTCGGTTCGAAAACGGCAACCTCACTTCCAAGAACCCACCTGACCTTCATCGTCTGAAGCTGTGGAAGCAGGCGGGAATTGCCGTTAAGGGGCGGCCCGACTGGCTGTTCGTCAAGTTGCAGTGCCACGGGATGGATCCTCGAGATCGAGACCTTATGCTGGGCCCGCCGATGCTGCAGTTTCTTCGTGATCTGACTGGAGGCGCCAAACAGAGATCCGAGACAATCCACTTCGTTTCGGCACGGGAGATGGTAAACATCATTCTAGCTGCAGTCGATGGGCGTGAAGGTGATCCCGGCGAATATCGGGATTATCGGCTGAAACGAGAGCGCGCAGCTCGAGAGGGATCTGCTCCGCTTCAATTCGCGAATCGGCTTGCGGGGAGCTGACGATATGTGCGGAATCGCGGGAATTGTCAGCGCCAGTGCAGACAGGCTTGACTACGACGTCCTTCGCGGGATGTGTCAGACGCTCTTCCACCGGGGACCTGACGAAGAAGGAATGTTTATCAAGTCGGGCGCGGCTCTGGGGATGCGCCGCCTGAGAGTTATTGACTTGGCCGGCGGGCAACAGCCGATCTTCAATGAAGATCGAACCGTGTGGGTAGTGTTCAACGGCGAGATCTATAACTTCCCCGAACTTCGAAAAGAGCTTGAAGCTCGGGGCCACCATTTCCGGACTCATTCCGACACTGAAGTCATCGTTCATCTCTACGAGGATCTTGCGGCTGATTGTGTTCACAAGCTCCGAGGTATGTTCGCCTTTGCTTTGTTTGATGAGCGGGACCGGTCACTTCTGCTTGCCCGTGACCGGCTGGGAAAGAAACCGCTGCACTATGCTCTATCGAATGGACAGCTTTTGTTTGGTTCCGAGATCAAAGCAATCCTGGCCGCAGCTCCAGAACTTTCCACTGTAAACTCGGAAGCCCTCTTGCAATACTTGTATTTTGGCTACATCCCAGATTCGGCGACGGCGTTCTCAGCCATTCAAAAACTGCCTGCCGGGCACATCTTGGAGTTTAAGCACGGCCAAGCCCGAGTCCGGCAATATTGGGATTTGCCCCAATACGGCACCTACGCTCCGGCTAGCGAAGAGGAATGCCTCGATCAACTTGAGGCAAAACTCGACGAAGCAGTGCGCATTCGGCTCATTTCCGACGTGCCGCTTGGCGCTTTCCTAAGCGGCGGCACGGACTCTTCCACGGTTGTGGCGCTCATGGCTCGTCACAGCTCCAAACCGGTCAAGACCTTCTCGATCGGGTTCCGGCATGCGGACTTTAATGAAGCCGCCTACGCCCGCATGGTCGCAGAGAGATTCTCGACGGAGCATCACGAACTGATTCTCGAGCCCAACCTGCTAGAGACCATAGAGCGTCTTACTCATTCCCTGGAGGAACCGTTCGGCGACTCGTCAATGCTGCCGACCTACTACGTTTCCCGTTTGGCGCGGAAGCATGTGACTGTGGTTCTCTCCGGCGACGGAGGCGACGAAGTCTTTGCCGGCTACGATCGCTACCAAATTCACGCCCGTCGAGAGCGCTTCAACAAGCTGCCAGCCTGGGCTGGCAGGTTTTACCGTGAACAGATATATCCTCGACTGTCGAGAGGCGTACGAGGACGCAAGTTGGCATACAACATATCGCTGCCTGCGCGGGAGCGTTACGCCGACATGGTCTCGTTCCTGCCTGCCGAAGGCGATTTCCCTCTTCTTTCGAACCAGTTCCGCGAGAGCGTACAAGACGTCAAGAACCCGCGAGAGATTCTGCTCCGGTACTTTGACCACGCACTCGCGCCCGACAATTTGAGCAAGATTCAGTACGTCGATATGAAAACCTACTTGGTAGAAGACATTCTTACGAAAGTAGATCGCATGAGCATGGCGACGTCCCTGGAGACGCGAGCTCCCATTCTTGATCACCTCTTGGTGGAGTGGGCCAGCACGCTAACTGCTGAATGGAAGCTGCGAGGCCATCATCAGAAGTACATTCTGCGCAAGTTGGCGGAAC